>JAYSTV010000366.1:0-7102 GCA_043719425.1 Acidimicrobiia bacterium
CGCCATCTGTCCGATCTCGTCGACGGTCGGCTCGTCGTGCGCCCGTTCGCCCATCACGTATGCGCGCAGAGCGCAGTGAGGAACTTGAGCGGCAACATCGAGCACGCGGGGCATCGCGTCGACGGCGTCGAGGTACTCGGGAAAGCTCTCCCAATTCCAGGTGATGCCCTCGTTCAGCGCCGAGCCGGGGATGTCCTCCACGCCCTCCATGAGCTCGATGAGAAACTGTTCGCCTCCCGGACGGCGCGGCGCGAATCCCACCCCACAGTTGCCCATCACAACCGTGGTGGCACCGTGCCAGCTCGACGGCGAGACCTCGGGATCCCAGGTGATCTGACCGTCGTAGTGGGTATGGATATCGACCCATCCCGGAGCGACGATGAGGCCGTCGGCATCGACGCGCTGCTTGGCCGCGCCGTCGACCCGGCCAACCTCGGTGACGATGCCGTTGGTAATGGCGATGTCAGCCGTGCGAGTTGGGGCGCCGGTGCCGTCGACAACGGTGCCGCCGGAGATGACGAGATCATGCATGGGAGGTCCTTGGTTCGGTTCGTGAGCGGGTTCGTTTGGCGGTCAGAAGGCGAGTCGTCTCGGGCGATGGCGGGGCGGCCAGCATGGCTGTGGACACATCAATCAGTGCACTTATGAACAGACGATCGTCGGCGTGCTCGTCGTCCTTTGCCCGTCGGGCCAGTTCCACCGCGCAGTGCAGCGCGGCGGTGAAGCGGCGGTGGAGATCGAGTGATTGCTGATCAAGGATCGCGGCCACGAGAGCACGCCACCGGAACGTGGAGTTCGTTGGGTCCTCGAGCGAAGACACCGAGACCTTGGGGTCGGGCCGGTTGAGGAGCTCGGCGTAGATGATGAGGAATGCCCGCCCTGACGGTGTCCGCAGCTTTGGGGCAAAGGGGCGGACGTGGGCGGCCATGAGGGCGCGAAGGTCGGGTTCGCCGGATGCCTCGTAGTCGTCGAGCAGGAGATGGCATCCGGCATCGATTTCGGGGAGGTGTCGAGCCATGATCGCGCGGACCAGACCAGCGCGATCGTCGAAGTGATACTGGGCGGCAATGGCGTTGCGGGCACCCGACTCTCGCGTGATTTCGCGCAACGCAACTGCTTCGATCCCGCGCTCGGCGAAGAGCCGCTCAGCGGCATCGAGCAGCCGCTCCCTGGTCGAAGCCTCCGTGGGTAGGCGGAGGACCTGGGCGGTCACGACGCGATCAACTCCTGGGCCTGGGCGAACAACGAGAGCGTGGTCGCGTGTAACTGATCGCCGATGTCGCGAGCGGCAAGGCCGGCGTAGGCGCGGGCGTTGGTACCTTCGAGAATGATGGCGAGGCGATAGGCCGCCAGCACCTGGTACCAGGTGGCCAGTTGCTTGGTTATCGGCCGCCCGTTCCCGTGGGTGCGTTCGGTGTAGCGATCGATGAGTTCGTCGCGCGTCGGAAGGCCGTAGGCATCGATGACGGATACCCCCGAGGTCCCGGTAGGAAACGTGGTGAGCAGCGCGCCGAGGTCAAGCAGCGGGTCGCCAATGGTGGCGAGCTCCCAGTCGACGATGGCGGCGAGTCGTGGTTGATCGTGACGGAACATCACGTTGCCGAAGTGGAAGTCACCGTGGATCACACCGGGCTTCCAGGTGGGCGGACGGTATCGATCGAGCCAGTGTCCAACGTCGTCGACGCCCGGGATCGCGTGACCGGGATAGTTCGGCGTGGCCTCGTACGACGCGAGGTGCGAGCGCCACCGATCCACCTGACGCTCGAGCCATCCGTCGGCGCGGCCAAAGTCACCGAGGCCCACGGCGTGGTGGTCCACGTTGGCGAGCGACGCGATGCCGTCGGCCATGGAGAGTCCCATGGCGTGTTTCCACGAGTGGTCGGAGTACGCCTCGGGCAGGCCAAGCATCGGCGCGAAACCGTCGACGGGTTCCATCACGTAGAACGACGCGCCGAGCACGTCGAGCGATGGCTCATCGGCGATGAGCTGCGGATGGGGAACATCAGTAGAGGTAAGCGCGCGTAGCAGTGTTGCCTCGCGGCGCATGGTGTCGTCGGAGTTCTTGCGCTTGTGCGGCGGAGGATGTCGGAGCACGACGACGCGCTCGCCGCGGCGGATCGTGGCCATGACATTTTGGGTGCCACCGCCGAGGGCCGTGATCTCCGCCGGGCCGGTGCCGATGCCGCGTTGGTCGAGCCACGCCACGAGGCGGTCGACATCGATGGGTACGTCGGTCATGCGTTCAGACGGGGAGGTTGCCGGTGGCGGCCCGAGTGGTTCCATGGTCGCGATATGCCGCGATGGTTCGCTCGGCGATGCGCATTTGATGGATTTCGTCGGCGCCATCGGCGAAGCGGGCCCACCGCGCCTGCTGGTACATGTGGGCGAGTGGCGTGTCGTTCGAGTACCCGAGGGCGCCGTGGACTTGAATCGAGCGATCGATGATTCGGTTCAAGGCGTTCGCCACGAAGTGCTTGGCCATCGAGACCTCGGATTTGAAGTCCTCTTTGCGATCGATCTTGTAGGCCGCATGCAACACCATGAGCTTGGCCTGGTAGAGCTCCATGGCCGAGTCGGCAATCATCCACTGGACGCCCTGCTTTTCCGCCAGCAACGATCCGTGGCTGAAGCGATCGAGGGACCGGGCCACCATCATGTCGAGCGCGGTTTCGGCCTGGCTGATCCATCGCATGCAGTGCGCCAGTCGGGCCGGTCCGAGGCGGTACTGGCCGAGGAGGTGTCCCTGGCCTCGGCCGCCGAGCATCTGATTTCTATGCACACGTAGGTCTTCGATCACGATTTCGTTGTGACCGGTCGAGCCATGCATGGTGGAGATCTGGCGCTTGTTGATCCAGCCGTCGGACGGCAGCTCCACGATGAACGCGGTGTTCGCCGCCTGGGGGAGGTCGGGATCGTCTTCGGTGCGGGCGATGAGGATGGCGAACTTGGCGCGCTGCGCGCCGGAGATGAACCACTTGTGTCCGTTGATGACCCACTCGTCGCCGTCGGGTACGGCAATCGTGCGAATGAGGGTGGGGTCAGAACCTGCGACCTCGGGCTCGGTCATGGCGAAGCACGATTGGGCCTTCCCGTCGCACAGCGGGCGCAGGTACTTCTCCTTCTGCTCCTCGGTGCCCCAGTGCATGAGCGTGTGCATGTTGCCTTCGTCGGGGGCCTGGCAGTTGAGGACCCACGGGCCGTAACTCGCTTTGGCGGCCTCGGCCTGGACCATGGCGAGCTGTACGTGGCCGAGACCCATACCGCCCCACTCGGCCGGCATGTGGGGGAGCCACAGGCCTTCTTTGAACGCCTTCTTGCGCATGTCCATCAGCACCCCGACGTAGGCCGCCCGATCGGTTTCGTCGAGTTTGTCGTCATGAATCTGGGCCTCGCCCGGCTTCACGACCTGGTCAACGAAGGTCCGCACCCGGATCCGGATCTCTTCGAGTTCCGGCGACAGCGAGAAGTCAATAGCCATAAGGCAAGTCTCCCACCCACTAATGCACCTGCATCAAATCGAGGTCGCCTTTGGCCGTCGGCGACCGCTCAGATCCGCTCGATCTCCGCGCAGATCAAGCCGGTTTCCGCGCCGATCGGCCCAAAATCGCCGGTTCGGCGCGAAATCCGGTCGACCTGCGCGGAATTGAGGCCCATCTGCGCGTATCTGAACGCAAATTGGGATCGAAAGCGCATCGCCACTACGAAATGTGAGGCGGTATGCTGATGCGCATGGCAACATCGCAATTGGCGGTTCGGTTTACGTCACGGCAGCTCCAAACCCTTGACGCGCTTGCCCGTCAAGCACAGACAACCCGTTCGGCGGTCGTCAAGCGCCTTGTCGATGAGGCAGAAAAGGAACTGATCGCCGCGGCGTACACAAGTGGGTATCCGAAACGAGCGGACCGGACCGACGGATTCGGTGACCTTGCCGCGTTCCACGCTCAGTCCGAAGCTGAGCGGGTGGCCGGGCGCGCCGACCAGGCTGACTGGTGAAAGCCAACCCGGGCTGGGCGGAACTTTGGATTGTTGATGGTGGCGGCGCGCCGCGGCCAGCGCTCGTCCTGACGCGTCCGGAGGCGGCCGATCGTCTTGAACGATTGCTTGTGGCACTGGCGACCACCGCGATTCGAGGTCTCGTGTCCGAAGTCGCGATCGGCCCTGATGAGGGCGTTGACCGCGACTGCGTTCTGAACTTTGACACTCCGGAGTTGTTGAGCAGATCCCGATTCGTTCGGTATGTGGCCGACTTTCCGACCGACCGCTGGCCCGAGGTTTGTGCTGCGTTGGGGGCGGCGATCAACTGCTGAGGAGGTCCCAGGTGTTGCCGGCGATGTCGCGAAAGACGCAGACCCGACCGTTGGGCTCGGACCTTGGTGGGGAGACGATTTCCACGTCGTGTTCGCGCAGTCGGGCGAGCGCGGCGTCGAAGTCATCGACCCGGTTCACTCGGACACGACCTCGTCGTCGTCATCATCGGGAACAACAAGCACGGGGAACGCCGAGCGGTGCACCATCTCGTAGGTCACGTTGCCGAGGAGCGCGGCGCGCAGCGGTCCTTGGCCTCCGTGGCCAACCGCGATGCTCGACGCGCCCCGCTCGGTCGCGACGGCGATCAGGGCATCGGCCGGGCGTTGCGAGACCATCTCGACGTCGATCACCAGAGCGGGATATGCCTCGGCCAACTCGACGCGGATCTGGTCCACGGCCTCGTCGCCGATGGCCGCGACGCGCTCTTCGAGCGGCCCTCCGCGCGGGCCCATCGGGGTCGACTCGTAGCCGAACACAAGCACGAGCGGAACCTTGAGCGCTGCCGCGAAACGTGCCGCTTCACGAGCTGCCTCAAAGCCGCTGCCGTTGCCACCGATGCCAACAACAATCGGTCCAGACATCAGGCCACTTCCTTTCGATAGGTGCCGAGCGGAGCGGCGAGCGTGTCGTCGGCATTCGGATCTTTCACGAGCTCGGCGGGGTCCGGCCGGAACGTGAAGAACCGTGGGTACTTCGCCGCGCACCACAGCATCAGGGGCACGCCGACGACCAGAAGGAACGTACCGATGACCAACACGGTGCCCACGCCGAACAGGGTGCCGTAGCCGTAGGCACTTCGGCGCGCGTCCCACACCGTTTTGGCGAACACGAAGAGTAAGACCGAGCCGCCGAACCCGGGCAGGACACCAATGAGGAAGAAGTTCTTGACCGATTTCAGCAAATACCGGCGGTAGTAGACGATGCACGAGATACCGGTAAGGCCGTAGTACACGGCAATGGCCATGCCGACCGCGGCGATCGATGCGCTGTACGCGTCGGTGCTCGTGTTGTGACTAATCACGACGAGGAGGATGTACCAGGCGATGGAGACGCCACCGAAGAGGAAGGTGCTGAAGTCCGGCGTGAGGCGGGCACGGTCGATACGGGCCAGCTTCTCCGGCGCAGCCCCATGAGAACCCATCGAGAGCATGGTGCGCGTTGCTGGAAGAATCGTCGTCTGGCACGAAGCCGCCGCCGAGGTGAGCACGGCGATCACTAAGAGCTTGACCATCACGGTGGGCAAGGCGACCTTGCCGAGTGCATAGATGGCATCGCCGGCATTGTCCGTGACGAACTTTGGCCCGAGCAACGACACCGACCCGAACGCACAGACGAGATAGATCGCGAGCAGGATCACCGTCGAGAGCACTGCCGCTCGGCCTGGTGTCTTCGACGAATCCTTCGCCTCCTCGTTCACCGACACGCACGTGTCCCAGCCCCAGTAGATGAACACGGCGACGACGAGCCCGGCGATCATCTGCGAGGAGGTGAGACCGGACGGCGACAGCCACGAAAGACTTGGCTTGACCGAGCTGTACGTCTTGGTGACACCTTCGATCGAGACGGTTTTTGTCGTGCCCGCGAACGCTTTCGAGATTGCAACGACGGCGAAGCCAATGAGCACAACCATCTCGGTTCCGAGGAGCACGACCTGGGATCGTGCGGAGAGTTCGATACCGCGCCAACAGATCCATGTCATCGCGGCGATGAACAAAATGCCGATGAAGGTGGTGAGCCAGATGTTCGACGCCCACTGCTCATGGAACAACAACATGAGGTATTGCCCGGAAACGCCCGCGAGATTCGGCATGATCACGAGGTCGGCCACGATGCAGCCCCACCCGGCGATCCAGCCAGCCTTGGGTCCGAATGATCTGACGCCCCACGTGAAGTTCGTACCGCAGTCCGGGTCGGCCTTATTGAGGTAGTAGAACGCGGCCGCGATACAGCCCATGGGCACAAAGGCGAACAGCATGATGAACGGCGCCTTGACCCCCGCCTCGCCAGACACGAGACCGATGCTGGCGGCGAGGCTGTAGCCGGGCGCGGTGGAGGCCACCCCAATGACGATCACGGCGACCAATCCGAGCGAGCCTCCCTTCAGGCCTTTGCTCGCGACTTCGTGTTCGACTGAGCTGCTCTGGGTCATTCACGGGCCCCCTGTTCGTGGTCTGGGAACTCTTTCACGTTCGACCATGAACCGCCATCGGTTGTTGTCGATCGTCGTTCGTCCCCTACGTTGGGCCCATGACGAAACCCCGTGTGGACCTTGGCCCCTTCGGTATTTGGTACGGCCGTATCGATGCGCTGTCCACTCCCGAGGTTCGCGAGGCCTCGCGACTGGTGGAGTCCCTTGGCTTCGGCGCTCTCTGGGTCGCCGAAGCGGTCGGGCGCGATCCCTTCGTTTCTTCGTCGATCATTCTCGGGGCAACGGAGAAGCTGGCGGCGGCCACCGGCATCGCCAATATCTATGCGCGCGATCCAATGACGATGGTGGCCGGTCAGAAGACGCTCGCCGAAGCGTTCCCGGATCGATTTCTCCTCGGTCTCGGGGTGAGTCACGGACACCTGGTCGCCGGTATTCGCAAACACGACTACTCCAGGCCGTATAGCTACATGGTCGACTACCTCGCCAAGATGGACGCCGGGTTGTTCATGGCTCGCGGGCCCGAGCATGACCCCGGGCGCGTACTCGCCGCGTTGGGTCCCAAGATGCTTGAACTCTCGGCGTCGCAGGCCAACGGTGCCCATCCGTACTTCACCACTCCGGAGCACACGGCGCAGTCGAGGATCA
>JAYSTV010000367.1:0-2924 GCA_043719425.1 Acidimicrobiia bacterium
GTCGCACCGGTCGGCCGGTCCTGTGGCGGCGACACCGAGCCCGGCCCGATGTGGTCGGCTGCATCGACCGATGCCAATGGCACCGGTGTCTTCGACCGAGCCACCGTGGTCAACGCCAACACCGGCCTGTGGCGCTCGTGCCGTCAAGGCCGGGTGCGCATCTTCACCGGCTCCGTCACCCTGCCGTCCGGATCGCCGTGCGGCACGTATTCGGTCGAAACGGCCGCCGCCGCCGGGGGCGCCACGACCGCCTTCAGTTACAGCTTCGAGGTGCGCTGCCCGGCGGGCATCTCACTCGACGCCACCGCCATCTCGTGGACCGTCGATCCGGGCGGCAGTGCTGTTGTCCGCGGGGACGGCGACCCGGCGACCCGAGGCGCGCCGACGATCACCAACATCGGAACCAAGGCGCTGCAGATCGGGATCGCGTTCTCGCCGTTGCGTCGCCCCGACGGCACCGCATCGGCAGCCACGTTCGGTGCCGTGCTCGTCGCCACCGCCGCTGACCGGGTGGCGGTTGGTCCACTGAGCGCCGATCAGGACGGCTGGTTCACCGGGCCGGAGAGCGTCCTTTGTCCGGGTGCGTCGATCCAGATCAACGTGATCGTCCACGCCCCGGAGGACCTCGAAGCCGGTCAGTACAGCGGCGGCCTGCGGATTCTGTCGAAGGCGGGTGGATTGTGCTGACGAAGCACCCCCTTCGTTTCGCTGCGGCCATCACGCTGACCATTGCAACGTCGGTCGTGGCGCTGCGGTCCACGCTCGTGGTCGCCGAGTCGGACTCGGCCATCACGGCCCTTACCGTTGCCGTGGGCGGCGAGACGCGGACCTCGATGCGCTACGCAGCTCCGGCTGTGGTTGCGTCGGACATCGCCGTTCTCGTCGACAGCACCGGTTCACAGTCGTCGTTCATGGCGGCCACGAGTTCACTGGTGGTGGGCGCCATGAACCGGCTCGCCGACCCAGATAATCGCGTCGCCGTTGCTGCCTCGGGTGACGTGCCGGTGTTCCCGTTCGGTGTCGCCACCGACACGCCCTACCGACTCACGTCACCCCTGAGCGCCGACCGGGCTACATGGTCGGCGGCGCTCACGGGCCTCGCTGCCGTCGAGGGTGGCGGCGACGAGGGCGAAGGCCAATTGCCGGCCCTCGTGCAGCTGCTCACCAATCCGGTCGATGACACCCCGACCGACGCGCCGATCGAGTTCGCTTCGGCCCGGCGCCGGGTCATCGTGCTCACAGCCGACCATCCACCGCACCTTCCAGCCGACAGCTGGTGCCGGGCGGCGCTCTGCGTTCCCTATCCCGGCCCATCCATCGAGCGCGTGCGGCAAGTGCTCGCCGATGCCGCCATCACGCTCATCGTCGTGTCCGATGGCGAGGTGGGCGTCCTCGCTGACCTCGCCGCGCAAAGCGGCGGCGCCGTGATCCCGATCGACGGACCGAACCCGGCCACCGCATTGGACCAGGCGCTGGCTGGCACCCGGGTGGCTCTCTCGCCGGTCCTGAGCGGTTGCGAGGGCATCACTGTTCGCCCGGCCAACGGTGCCGTTCTCGCCCGGGCAGGCGAGCAGGGCACCTCCGACGTAGTGTTCGCCGCAGCGACCGGGCTCGCCCTCGGAACGCAGGGGTGCACCATCAAGCTCGGCACGCTCCAGCACGCGGTGACGGTCACCGCGGTCGCCCCGTGCGGCGAGCCCACGACCACCATCGCACCAGCGACGACCTCCAGCTCAACCACTCCATCGTCAACCACTCCATCGTCAACGGCTCCGGCGTCGACGACTCCATCGTCGACGACGACCACCGCAGCGCCGGCCACGACGACGGTCGAGCCTTCGACCTCAACGACCACCGTGTCACCGACAGGTGACGTCACGACCACCACGAGCGACCCGGGTGCTTCAACGTCGACGATCCCATCGGGGCCCGCCGCCGCAGCAGGACCGATCTCACCCACAACCACGGCCGCTGGGGCCGCCGCAACCACCGCGACCACCGAGCCTTCAGCGACAACTGCGCCTTCTTCGACCGCTGCGACAACTGCGCCTTCGACCGCGGTGCCATCCGCAACCGTCGCGGTGGCGTCGACAACCGTCGCTCCGTCGCCGTGCTCGGGGCCGCTCCCCGTGCCAACGACGACCGCGGCACCACCCCCTCCCGCTCCAGCTGAGCTCCCCTAGCAGATTCCGACTCCACAATCGGGGATCCCGCTTGACGACTCTGAGTCGAAAGTCCTAGGATCCCGCCCTAGCTCAACGACGGAGTTGTAGTGAACGCTGATGTGTTGATCCAGGTTCCGTTGCGAACCTCACCCCCGGAACGGCCACCGCCACCAGCGAGTTGGCTCCGCGGCTTGGCGCCGTTCCTCGATGCCTTGCGTGAGCCGGTGATCGAATTCGATGCCGCCGGGCGAGTCGAGTTCGTCAACCGGGCCTTCCTGGCCCTCCTCGGCGCCACCGCCACGACGGACCTCCCGAGTTCTACCGTCGGACAATCGTGCTTGAGGCCATCGTGGCTGGCGGAGACCGAACACGACCGGTGGCAAATGTTCGTCGAGCTCCATCACGCCGGCCGAGCCGACGAGTTCGGGATCGGTGCCGTGGTCTTCACCATCGAGCGAGTGGGAGCCCCGGCGATCCAGTGTGAGTTCGTCGGCGAGCGCCTCCGGTCGGAGACCGGCGCGGTGGTGGGCGTTGTTGCCGTGATCCACCCGCTCACCGAGCAACAGCGAGGCGAACGGCGAACGTTCGACGAACTGGCCGCCGAAGTTCGCCGACTCTCCAGCGCCGTTCGCGACCTCGCCGGCCGTGACCGTGCCGACCACTCGTTCGCTCGTCCCCAGGAAACGATTCTGTCGTTGCCGGACACCGAGCTGCTCCATCGTGGCTGCCAAACGCCGTCCTCCGGACAGCTGGCGTTCG
>JAYSTV010000368.1:0-2924 GCA_043719425.1 Acidimicrobiia bacterium
GCTGATCGACCCCGACGAGTCGGTTCCGAGTGAACCGACCTGAATTGTGTGTGGGGGCGGTCATCCGCCGCGATGGTGCCCTCCTCCTCATCAAGCGGGGTCGCGGGGTCGCCGTCGGCAAGTGGTCGATTCCCGGTGGTCGCGTCGAGTTCGGTGAAACCCTCACTGCCGCCGTCCAACGCGAAGTCCTCGAAGAGACCGGCCTCCAGGTCGACGTCGGCGAACTCGTTGGCTGGGTCGAGCGATTCGGACCCGAGTATCACTTCGTGATCGCCGATTTTCAGGCCACTGTTCGCGGCGGCAGCCTTCGACCCGGCGATGACGCATCGGACGCCGCCTGGGTGCCGTTGGCGGCGTTAGCCAGTACCGACCTCGTTGACGGCCTCCTGGAGTTCCTGATCGAGCACAGCCTGCTTGACCAGCGGGACTAGCTCGTACTACCGGCCCGTCCAATTCGGCGGGCGCTTCTCGATGAACGCCATCAGGCCTTCCTTGAGATCGTCCGAGCCCATCACCCGCCCCATCGCTTCGTTGGTGAGGCGCCGAAGATCGGCTTCAGTTTCGTATTGGCTGGCGAGCACGACCTTGCGGCTCTCCCACACGGCGAGCGGCGCTGCCGCCGAGATCTGAGCGGCCAGGCGGAGAGCTTCGTTGACCGCCTCGCCGGGGGCGACCAGACGGTTCACCAGACCGAGTTGGAAGGCCCGTTCAGCACTCATGGGTTCGCCGGTCAGGATCAGCTCCATCGCCGCGGAGGTGCCGATGCGCTGAGGAAGCCGGTACAGACCACCAGCGCCGGCGACGAGATTGCGCTTCACTTCAGCCAGGCCGAACGATGAGCGGGTGGTGGCCACAACGAGGTCGGAGGCGAGCACAATCTCGCATCCGCCGGCCGTAGCCAGTCCGTCGACGGCGACGATGATCGGCTTGGTCCGCTCACGGTAGGCGTAGCCGGCAAAGCCGCCCCTACGGGTGTTGAGGGCACCGCCGTTGCCGGCGTTGATCTCCTTCAGGTCGGCCCCGGCGCAGAAGACGGGCCGCTCGTCGGTGGTCACCGCCCGCAGAACTCCGACCCACACGCTGGGGTCGGCCTCCAGGGAGTCGATGGCGGCTTCCATGGCGGTAGCCACGGCCCCGTTGACGGCGTTGCGCGCCTCGGGGCGGTTCAGGGTGAGCAGGGCGATATGCCCCTGGACTTCGTAGTCGACCATGGCCGAGCAGGCTACGGCCGACGACGGTCAGCGGCCCAGTCCGCAGTCCGGTCGGGGACTACTCGACCGAGGTTGGCACTTCAGCAGTCGGGGTCGCATCGACCGCCGCTCCGATGGGCGCGGTGGACCCTTGGGGTGTCGGGGCCGCAACGACCGCGGCCTCGGTAGGCGCCGTGGGTGTTTCGGCTGCGGGGGCCTCAACGACCGCCGGTTCAGTTGGCGCGCCAACGGACTCGGCGATCGGCGCTGGAATCGGAGCGGGCGTGGCCGCGGGGGGTGCCGGAACCGGACGGGGGGCCCGGGGCGGCGGAGTGGGAGCCGAAGCACCGACGCGCCGCGGCGGTGGCGGCATGGACAGACCCAGCGTCTTGAGGAGCGCCGGAATCTTGTTCGACGCCTGGGCGGCGTTTTCCTTGAGCGCGTCGGGAGCGTCGGCGGGAAGTCCGACCGGTGCCAGCTCGCGTCGGAACGGCACCTCAATAGCCGCGCCGAGAAGCGCGGACCACAGGTCGGAGGTGGTCGACGGCGACATCGCCGCGTTCGTCTCGCTCACCAATTGGGCCTGCAGCTCGGCGGGCAGTTTGGCGCCGGGATCGGGAGCCTTGGTGGTGAGCCGGAGCGCTCGAACGAGCTTGCCCTCGGCGATCGCCGCCGTGATGTCGTTGGTCCAGCCGGTCCGCTCGGACTCGACCCGTCCGGTCATGGCCTCGCGCAGACGAACCGCCATGGCCCGGCTGGCATCGTCTTTGGCCACCGAGTCGGCCTGGGTGACGAGGGCTCGAAGGTCGCGGAGGGCCGTTGCCGGGCCCGCCGCCAGCGCCGCTTCGGCCCGGTCGCACCAATCGGCCGAGCGGGTCTTCGGCAACAAGTCCTCGGCCAGGGCCAAAAGCGCGGCACCCGGAACTTCCGCCTCGCCCGTGCTGCGCCGGGCCGCGTTCTGATCGATGATGGCCTGGCGGACCGCAGGAATACCGCCGCGGAAGAGCTGGTCGGCGATCACCCGCTGCTCGGGGCTGAGGGTATCGATCAGCGCATCGCGGTGGGCCCGGCCAGCACTGAGGCGCTTCGGTCGTTCGGCCCGTGCCGGCGACGCCGATCGCTCTGGGCGATCCGGGCGCAGCGGTCGATCCGGACGGGCGGGGCGCTCGGGACGGTCCGCCCGCTCAGGACGGGGACCACGCTCGCCGGCGGGCCGGTCTCGTGAGGGGCGATCCGGCCGCGGACCACGGTCGGGCCGGGGTCCGCGGCGCTCACCGTCGTCACGACGGGCACGGCTGCCTTCGGCGTATTGCACGCGGACCTGCGGTCCATCGTGTGACTCGTTGGCGCGGATCTCAATGGTTTCGGCCTTGGGGGCGCTGAACCCCTTGGGCGGGATGACCGAAACGATCTTCAAGCCGTCGAGAAAGCGTTCCGCCTCCGCCCGCACGACGTCACCAACACCGGCTCCGGTGTAGAGGACCGACGAGTCCAGGCTGCCCTTCGGCTGCTTGGCTCCGGCCGCGCGCCAGGTCCACGCCTCCCCGTTGTTGCTGGTGAGTTCGATGTCGATGCGGTGAGACATAGGCCGACAAAGCTACTCGCTGGGGTCGCGACCCCGTGGCCGAAACGGCGACAAAGCCGGTGCCTGGGACCTACTTCGAGTCAGACTGTGCGCCATGTCGCAACCGCCGTCATCGCCTGTTCCCGCTGTGCCTATGCCCAAAGGCTTCA
>JAYSTV010000369.1:0-2924 GCA_043719425.1 Acidimicrobiia bacterium
GGCGATGGAGATACTCAGCCAGTTGAACGTTCATCGGGTTCCTTCCGTCGGTATCCGTAGTGTTAGCAAACCCGAAGGTCTCCGTGCCGTCTGTAACGATGATCACAGATCCGCAAGCTAGACCGTTGTCTTGTTGAACGGACTCCCCCGCGAACCCGAACCGACCACGTCGACCCAGCGCTATGCCTGAGTCATGGCCGGTCTGGCATTCGTGCTGCTGCTGTTCTCGTCGATCACACGGGGCGTCTTTTTGCTGCTCATCGACCCACTGTTGGACGAGTTCGACTGGAGTCGGGGCGAGACCACGGCGGCAGCGTCGGTCAACATCCTCGTGTTCGGGTTCATGGGGCCCTTCGCTGTCGCCCTTACCCTCCGCGACGGCCTGCGTCGGGTCACCGCCGCCGCGCTCCGGCCACGGTTGGGTGCGGGTGCTTCTCGCCACACAGGTGAGCAGTGCCTGGCAACCGGTTGGACTCGTCTTTCTCCCGACAACGCCGCGCTGCGCGTGATCCGACCCGCCACAACCCCTGCGGTGTCGACCGAGGTGATGGCCTAACGAGTCCGTTCACCTGCCGGTCACCGGTGGGGGCTCTACGCTCGTCGAACGTGAGTCACGACGAACCCGCCGACGCCAACCCGTCGTGGTTTGACGCCAACGTGCTTTCGCATCGGGAGCAGGCCTGGGGCGCGACCATGGCTGGACATCGCGCCGATGAAACCGCAGTGGTCACGGCGCACGCCAGGTCCACGGCAAGCATCGAACTTGAGCTTCCGCTCCTGCGTGAGGAGCGCGAACACGTCCTCGAGTTAAGCCTCGCAGCCGGTGCCACGCTCGCACACGGCGCTGGTCAGCGCACCGTCGAGGAAGGGCCAGACCCGGTTCGCACCTGCTTCGAACGCGACCGCGACCGCATCCTGCATTCGTCGTCTTTCCGCCGACTAGCCGGAAAGACCCAGGTGTTCGTTTTCCCTGGCGATCATCAGCGCACGAGACTCACCCACGCCCTCGAAGTGGCTCAAGTGGCCCGCTCGATAGCGCAGGCGTGTCGTCTCAATGTCGCCCTCGCGGAGGCCATTGCGCTCGGTCACGATTGCGGCCACGGTCCAGGCGGCCATGCGAGTGAAGACGCACTCTCGCCGTACGTCGATGGCGGATACGACCATGCCGTGTGGGGGGCCGACGTCGCTCTCGCTCCGCTCAACTTGTGTCGCGAGACCCTCGACGGCATTCGCAACCACTCGTGGTCGCGTCCCGCGCCGTTGACTCCGGAAGGCGAGGTGGTCAGCTGGGCGGATCGCATCGCCTACGTGTGCCATGACGTGGAAGACGCAGCCGCCGCGGGCATCGTTTCCGTCGACGATCTTCCGTCGATCGTGCGCGAACGCTGCGGCACCACCCGCTCAGATCAGCTCAATGCGTTCATCGCCGCCATGGTCGACGCCACGGTGGCCACGGGACGCATCGCTATGACCACTCCCACCGCCGAAGCACTCGCCGCGTTTCGTAAGTGGAACTACGAACGCATCTATCTTCGCGACGAATCACGGGCCCAGGCTCGCCAAGTCGTTGAACTCCTCCGTAGCCTCGTTGACCACTACACCGCGAGGCCCGAAGCGCTCCCCGCGGGGTTTCGCGTCGACGCCGCCGGCACCCCGGCCCTGCTCCACTCGGTCGTCACCTACGTGAGCGGCATGACCGACCGCTACGCCTGCTCCCAGGCCCTCGCACTCCTCGACTGGGACCCCGCCCGTCTCCCCGCCGGCGTCGACGTCCTCGCCCTCCGCTAGATGTTCGTTGGACCGATGGCGACTCGTTGTCCGGTTGGCGACGTCGTTTCGGCGGCAACGTGGCGCCAACCATCCAACGGTTGCGGCGCTGCTAGGAAGGGGACCTCATGAGTGCGCCGTTTGATTCCCTTTCGATGGCCGACGCGGCAGTGACCCTGCGATCGCTGCCCCGTCGCTTCACCGAAACGGTGAGCGGCCCGATCGGTGACGACGCCTGGGACCGCACCGTCCGCATTCCCGGTCCGTCGGGTCGTAGCGCGCTCGGGTCGGTGGCCGTGGCCGACGCCGAACTCGTGGCCCTCGGCACTGCGATCGCGTCACTCCCCCTGGAAAGGTCGCCAGTCGTGAACCTCGGTCCGATCCGTCGCACCGCCGAGCCCAAGGCATCAGTGACCGAACTGCTCGCCCAGGTGAAAGTCAACGCGGTTCGCGCCGCCGCCGCCGTGGAGGGACGCGGCCACGACGACTTCGCCCGTCAGCTCACTGTCGACGGCAAAACCATGGCTGCCGACGACCTCGTGCGCCGCACCATCGCCGCGTGTCTGTCGCACCTCGCCGACGCCAAAGACGCCATCGAGTCCGCAAACTAGAAGCTACGTACGCGTAGCTTCTGAGCTAGGCCAGTTGTTCGACGAAACGTTCGAGTTGGCGGAGGTTTCGACACTCGAACGTGCCGTCGACATGAGCGGAATATTCGTTGAGGATCGAGTCGCCGGTGTTCCAGTAGCTCTTCGGTTCCGGGTTCAACCAGTACACGTGACGAGCCTTCCGGCGGATCTCCTTGATCACCCACGCCTGCGACGCGTGGTAATTGTTCCGAGCATCACCGAGCAGAATCACCGTGGTTTTCGGGGAAATCTCCTTGCCGTACTTGTCCCAGAACACTTCAAAAGCGTGGCCGTAGTCGGAGTGGCCATCGACCCAAATCACGTCGGCCTCGGTATTCACCCGATGAATCGCTTCGGTGATGTCTTCGACCTTCTCGAAGAACTTCGTGACCTCGTCGAGCCCGTCGATGAACACGAAGCTGCGGACCTTGGAGAACTGCCCCGAGATGGCGTAGACGAGCTGCAGGGTGAAGCGGGCAAAGGCGGCCACCGACCCGGAGATGTCAGCAATGACGAAGATCTCCGGTT
>JAYSTV010000370.1:0-2914 GCA_043719425.1 Acidimicrobiia bacterium
CAGTTCGCCACTTCGCTCGTGAGCATCTCCGTGAGTCTGGAGACGAACGGATGGCGATGATCTCCGTCGTTCACTGGAGCATTGAGGTTGTGCTCGTGATCAATGAACTCTTTCGCTCGCCCCGAGAAGCCGAGGGAGCGGAGCTTCGTCGCTGCGAGTCCGCCAACATTGGGGCGGCCCTCGACTGGGCGCTGGCCAATCGCGAGACCGATCTGGCCATGAGATTCCTGCCGGCGATCGTGGAGGCGGGCATTCCTGGACTGAGCAGCCGACTCTCGCTCTTTGCGTCTTTGCCCGGCTATGAGTTGCACCCGTATGCGCCGTATCTCACTCAGGCAACGACGTTGAATATCGCCGATCCCACCGGGGTCTTTCACGCCGCCGCTGCGTGCGACGGCACCGATCTTCCCGGCCATATGAAAGCCCGAGCCCATCTGGTGGCGACTCAGGCGGCCGCGCTTTATCGACTTGATCACGGGATCCATCTGGATCGACTTCGCGAGCTCGCCGCCGCCGACTCCGACCCTCGCGTCGCATGGGCCCATGCGCTGGGCGAGCACTGGGTGTTGCCTCTCGGTGATCCCAAAGCCCGTGAGTGGGCGATTCGTGCGGTCGAGATCGGTCGTGTGGCCGGGCTCCCCGGCCTCGAGGCGATCGCCGAGTACCTGTCTCTCCAGGTCACGATCACCCCGCAGACGCTGGTGATTTACACCCGGCTGCGGGACACGTTCGAAAGACTCGACCGCGGCCTTTTTGTGACGTTGTGCGATGCCGCCATCGAGTATGGAAATCCCGGTCGCCGCTCCATCGATCGCTGGTACGAAGAGACCAAGAATGCGGTGAAAACAAGTCCCATGTTTGTCCGGAACTTTGGAGAACATCGCGCCCAGCTCATCGCCAAGTACGGCCGCAAGGAGTCGGCGGCGATGATCTTCGGATCGCTGGACCGAATGCGCACCGATGGCGATTCAGTGACCACATTTGGTGATCCAGAAGCTCGAACGGTGACAGTCACCAATCACCAAAGCGCCTACGAGCGCGGCCGACTGCTCACGATCGAACAGACGGCCACGCTCGTGCTTCATGAACTAGGTCGCCTCGCCGCAACCCCGCTCCTTGACCGGGACCCCGGGCCCGCTTCGATCGCTTAGACCGGCGAGGAATCTCGTTCGACAGCGAACGTGGTGGTCCCGGAGAGTTCCATGGCGAATCGTCGTCGTCCGCCCTCCGCTGGGATCTCCGCAAGGATGCCGTCGAGGCGCAGCGTTCCCGTTGCGTTGCGGTATCGACCAGTTCCGCCTATCAGAGCGATTGCGACCTCTGACTCGATGAAGCGGTTGGGATCGGGTACCGGCCCGACAGCGGTCAAAACGACTGGTATCGAAAGCACCGTTGGGCTGTCGCCCCAGAACATCCCATCAGGAGCAGTGAAGGTGTGCCGAGCCACGCTACGCAGCCGGAACTTTCCGTCTTGGATTCCGAGGACAGTCAACTTCGTGGCGTCTTCCTCCAGACGCACTTGGACTTGACCGATTGAGCTGGCGGTCCCCGAGACATCCGCACGAAAGCCAGCCGAATTCTCAAATCCCCAGCCCTTCAGCTGAATCCGGGCCGAAACTTCTCGCGGGTTTTGCAGCGGCGCCCGAGCGACGGTGGACGTGGGTACATCGGCGGCGCGAACGGCCTGCGGAAGCAGGCCGAACGCGATAGCTAACGTCACCGCGCTGGCCGCAGTGGCCCTCCATCGGGGTGAACTCGTTCGGTCGGTCCGTCGCTTCGTGGTCACAATCGTTCCCTTCGTCGTTTGCCAAGTGGCTGAAGACAGGGTGCGCAAAGCCGCTAACGAACGTCTAACGAGCGGCTCACATTGGGTCATGCCAGCCGTTGATGCAATCCGAGAGGCCCTCGGTCGCCTCGACGGAGCGGCGCCGCTCGGCGCATTGGTCGACCGCAACGACGAATACTCCTTGAGGAACGCTGCGCACGCTGTCATCATCCGTCCGACGTCTACAGGACACCGGGCGGGTCCTCGAGCGGTGAGGCAGCCCTTCTGGCGGTCGGAGCATCTGATCTCGGCATAGGCAGCGATTCGGGCGGCAGTATTTGGGTGCCGGCGGCGTGGTGCGGCGTGGCTGGTTTGAAGCCGTCGTTCGGGTTGGTGCCGACAACCGGGCACTTTCCGCGAGTCGCTGCCCGTCACGACGGGCGAACCCTCATTGGACCGATGGCGCCAACCGTTGCACTGCTCTCCACCGCTCTCGCCATCATGGCCGGCCCCGACGGAGTCGATCCGAGCTGTCACCCCGTCACGATTGGCCAGCCCCGTGCCGTGCGCCCCGAAGGACTTCGTGTCGGTGTCGTCGAAGGTGAAGATCCCTACCGGCCAGCCGAGTCCACCCGAAAGGCAGTTCTTCGGGCGGTCGAGATCCTCGTGGCGCTTGGTGCGCGTGTGATTGAAGGCGTGGTGCCACAGCATCTCGACGAGTCACTCGACATCACCGAGCGATATTGGCGGAGCAGTTTGCTTTCGGGAGCAGACGTCGACCGTCAACTTCGTGACTGGGACCGTTTCGCAGGTGTCATGACGCGTGCGTTGGCGCACTTTGATGTCGTGATCGGGCCGGTGGTTGCCGACGTCGCTCCCCTGCGCCGACTTCTCACGGGGACGGACTATCTCTTCACCCTTCCCTGGAGCCTGACGGGATGGCCAGCAGCAAGTGTCCCGGCCGGCTTCGATGCCAACACCGGACTTGCTCTGCCGTGCAAGTGTCGGCGCCGCGCTGGCGTGACGATGTCGTGCTCGCCGTCGCCGGGTGGCTAGAGACGGGTTTCGCCCTCGACCGCTAGGGCTACAGCAGTGAGATCGCGATGCCGATGACGGCGCAAATACCCAGCACGCGTAGCACTGGCCACT
>JAYSTV010000038.1:0-1821 GCA_043719425.1 Acidimicrobiia bacterium
GGAGAAGAACACGACGATGCTCAACGCGAACCCGACGTTGACCATGATGCGGGCAACGAAGAACGGCAGGTGGTCGAACACCCACCCGTAGATGGGCGCGAGCAGGAGACGCATGACCGCCGGAATGGTGATCGTAAGTACACCGATGGTCGATGACGGAGCGTCGATCCCGTAGCGCGGGTTGGCGAGAAACTCGACCCGCAGCGGGATCATCATGAGGTTGGCGAACCCCATGAACATCCACGACGTGAGCGTGGCCCGAAGCGTCCGGTCGGTTCGCCACAGCGCCCATCGGCGCATCCACGGTCGTTCTCGACGAACACCATCGGCGAGAACGGGCGGCACCAACGCCGGTCCACCGATCAGTCGGAAACATAAGGCCGACGCGACCACTGCGGCCAGCAGCATGGCCTGCGCCCACTTCCAGGTCGACGCATCCTGGCCGAGCAATCGGCCAACCCCATAGGCAATTGCGCCGGAGAAGGCGAACTTGGCGGCGATCGTGATCGACACCATCCGTCCTCGACGCTCAGCCGGGAACCGGTCGGCATAGATCGTCTGGAGGAGTCCCCACTGGGCGCCGGTGGCCGTGAAGGCCACGAGGCAGCCGAAGACGAACGTGAGCGGTGTGGGGTGCAGCAGCGGCGCCAGGGCGCCGAGCGAACCGATCGCCAGCAGCCGGGTAATCGCCTTTCCCGCAGTAAGGCCTCGACGCGCCGCCCACGTGATTGTCGCCGGTGCCACGAGCAGCCCGATTTGCTGGGCCGCGCCAATGGCTCCTTTCCATCCGGTCGAGAGGTCGAAATGGCGGAGGGCGATGAGGAGCAGAAACGTCGAGCCGAACGCCTCGATCGTGCCGGCCGGCAGGGCGCGAACGAGTTCGATCCGAAACGGTCGCCCCGTTAGGTTTGCTGGGGTTCCGACGACGACCACGAGACCCGAAGTGTAAGACCCCAAGTAGCCGGAGCCGGTCCCGTATCCTTGGACGCCGATGTTGTCGGATCTTCCTCCGCCGTTCGGGTTGGAGCGCCAGGCCGATGGTTCGGCCACCGTCGCCTGGCCGCTCGGCGCCACCGCTAACGCCGTTGAGCTGTGTCTCTTCGACGACGTCGGAGCCGAGCGTCGCCTCCCGCTCACGGAACGTCTCGGCACCACGTGGTGGTCAGAACTCGTCGCCGGGACCGTCGTCCCGGGTACTCGCTACGGCGTCCGAGTGACCGGCGACGGGCACAACCGGGCCAAGTTGCTCGTTGACCCATGGGCTCGGGCCATCGACGGCACGGTCGACTGGCTCACCAAGCCGGGCGTGCACCGCCTCAACGATCCGATCGATACGGCGCCTTACACGCCGCGCAGCGTCGTCATCGACCGGAGCTTCGACTGGGCCGACGACGCTCGGCCGAACACACCCTGGACGGACACCGTCATCTACGAAACCCACATGAAAGGGGCGACGAAGACCCACCCGGGAGTTCCGCAGGAACTGCGGGGCACCTATGCAGGATTCTGCCATCCCGCCTTCGTGGACCATCTCGTCGGTCTCGGCGTCACGGCCGTCGAGCTCCTCCCGATCCACCATCACGTTCCCGAAGAACGGCTCGCCGGACTTGGCCTGACCAACTACTGGGGCTACAACACCCTGGGTTTCCTCGCTCCGCACGCCGCCTATGCCAGTGCCGCGCCCGGCACCGACGCAGTGCGGGAATGCAAAGGCATGGTAAAGCTCCTGCATGAAGCCGGGATCGAGGTCATTCTCGACGTCGTCTACAACCACTCGTGCGAGGGCGGGCCGGGTGGCCCGGCCCTGTCGCTGCGTGGTCT
>JAYSTV010000371.1:0-7052 GCA_043719425.1 Acidimicrobiia bacterium
TGACGACGGTTAGATCCTTCACAAGTAGTCCATACACATACGAAAGAACGGCATTCACCGGATCGGTTGGTGGTCGCCGGTTACGGGTTGTGAAGTCGAACCCGCTGGCCTTTGACGCCTCAGTGAACATCGTCGAGAACTGGGAAAAATAGATACGCGCCGCTCCACCCTCCACACCCAAAAGCGACTCCACACTTTCAATGCGCGATGCTCGCATAGCAAGGCGTTTCATCTCGCTCAGCGCATCGAAGTTCCGGTCGCGCGTGTTGCGCCGAAGGACCGTCCGGGCATTGAGGATCTTGCCTTCCACCATCTTCGCCGCGATCGCCAACTCGTCTGCAGGTTCGATACGCGCCTGTCGACGACGGAGCTCCACATTCTTGCCGGGCAGTCCTTCGGCTATACCAGAGAACCAGCCACCACCGCTGAACCAGCACACTGGAATCTCTCGGGCGAACAACTCCCGCATCGCCGACGCCGTGAGTTGCACATTGCCGAAGACCGCGACATGACTCACGTCCAGGAACCGCAAGGAAGCAAGTTCGACGTCCTTCTTCCGGACAATCAACCGCTGGCCATCAATGCCAATCTGCGCGCCGGGTTCAGATACGTAGAGCGGCCTCGCTGCACTCGCAGTTGGAAGCAGTCGACGAGGCGGCCGTACTGAGCGATCACGCAGCAAGTTCTGCTCATCAGGCAGGCAAGCACCAACCATGATGCAGGTCGGGCACTTCGGGCTGTCAACCAACGGCGGCGGCGGAACCGGATCGGCCGCAACGTTGCGAAGTTCCGCCAGCACCTCGCTCACGCGGTCCTCGATTGCTGCGGTAACGACGAATCGCTCTCGGCGCTTCTCGATGGCGAACAGCACTTCACCCGAGTCGCACTGAAATCCGTTGTCGCGCAGAACCAGAGCCGACACCATGAGCTGAAGCAGTTCCGGCTCCCACAGCCCATCGAACGGACCGCCAGGATTGGTCCGCTTCATCTCGACGGGTTGCACTCGGCCATCGACACTCTCGACAATGTCGATCTTGGCGATGACCCCGAGACGCTCGGAGGAGAGCTCAACCGACCGGGCGGGACGGTTCGGAATCGCAGGCGCCGAGGGCATTGCGCCGCCACCGGCATCGACGGTTCGATGCAGCCACTTTCCTTCAACGGTCAGATCGTTCTCGCCGCGTTCTCCACTCGACCACGCGAGATGAAAAAAGCGCGGACAGAACACGAACTGGTTCACCATCCGAGCCGGAACAAGTTCCGGCACCACAGCTATAGCTCCGCCATCAGTCACAAGGACTCCATTTGCTGGCCGCTGCGGCCAGCTACCGGCTTGGGCGCAAGAATGATCGACGGACCCAGCGCCCCCTCAGGCCCCTGCGGTCCTGGGCGACGATCAGAGCTGAACACCGCCGTGACATTGAGCGCCCGCAACGCCTTCGCGTTTCCCCGCGCTCGCCGACGAGCTTCGTTCGGGTCCGCGGGAACGACGTCGATTCGAGTCAACACCGGGTGATCAAGAAGCACGCTGACCGCACCAGAAGTGAGTGGACGCCACCACACCGGCCAGACCATACGGGTCGGCTTGCCCCGTGTCCGTTGGAAGCCCACCGTCGCCGCCTTTCCCGAGAGCGGCGTTCGCACAGGCAGGTATGGCAAGGCCATTAGTGCCAGCCATGCCGCTCCGGGTACTCCTGCATTGGAAGTGTCCTTTTGGGAGCTCCCCATGTAGTTGTCTCGGATGGCACGTTGATCGAAATAGTTCCCCAGCTCGCCCTCCGTTCTCACCCAGCCACAAAGCGCTTCTCGAACACGACCCGAATCAGCGACAGCTAGTCCTTTGTCAAGGCGGCCACCCAATGACACCGTTCCGGTCGGTGTTACAAACGCAGCGGTAGTGAAGTTTCTAGCGTCTCGCTTCACCTTCTTGTCCTTGAGGCCGCCTCCCTTCGAGCTTTCGGCTTCGTCGGGCTTTCTTGCTGTCACATTGGCACCGTCTTTGGCCGCCAGCGACAAGATCGCCACTAACCAATCGGCAAACGAACTCGACCGCTGGTTCGCGGTTGCTGAAAGGCCGATCCGATCGAGAAGTGAGAGCTCGTTGACCGCGTCACCTTTTTCGTTGCTCGGCTTCCACGGCGGGAAGCCGTCAACCCCTGGAATGAGACGACCCGCTGCCTTTGTCGCATCGACGATGCCCACGATGGCGTCGACGACATCATCAACCGTGTGACCTGTTGGACACCCGCCGAGGACGGCGGCATTGCGTGGACCAGTCGGCCAGCACAACGTGGCTGGCCAACCCAGTTCGGTGGTGACTAAGCGCAGAACACCAAGGGCAGCAAGGAAGCCCATGGGATCGGTACCGATCAACGCAGGCATTTCGACGGCTGCTTCATAGTCCGACATCATCGGCCGCCCTTCTCCAACTGATTGCCGAGTTCCTCGGAGATGGTCATGTCAGCCAGTCGAAGGATCGCTTCCAGAAAGCTGAGCCCCCAGAATCCGTAGACCCCTCGCAGACGTCTGCAGCGGTCGGGTTGGTCAAACGCCATCACGCCGTCGTCACTTTTCGCCGCAACAATGATCGAGGCGCCAGGTGTTTGCCGAGCAAACTCTGGAAGCTCCGACGACCCGATCTCGAGGGTTAGTTCTGTTGGGGCGCGGTCATCTCGATCAGCGGGAAACCACGGGCGCCCGTAGCCGTGGTGAGTAGCCACGAGATAGAGCGCCAGTTCACGGTCGACACCAAGCGGAACCTCCGCTTCCGGCCAGGTTTTCGCAAGCGCGAGGGAAATAGCTTCGTGGCGCAGCCCCGGCCAACCTGACCTGCTTGTGGCGAAATGCAGTGCGGCCTTGTCGGACATGGCAATGTCGGACTTTGCAACGAGTTCGGAAAAGACTCCCGCACTCGCCTCGGCCGACACGAGATCTCCTCGCCGCAGCATCGCTTGGAATCGCACTTCCGCTTTTCCCAGATCGTGCAGGAAACCGGCAAAAGCAAGCGTGCTTATGAGACCTGAGTGAAGCCCAAGATGCTCAGCGAACCGCCTTGCCCGTAACCCGACGTCGACCGAGTGGCGCAGGAGAGTCAGATCAACCCCGGCAACGATGGTCGGCAACAGACTCGAACCCTCGCCGGTTTCGCCATCGTCGTCGGCTTCGGAAGCGAACGCAGGAGTCGCTGCGGTGACGTCAGCGTCCGTGGGTCGCCCCATCGTGAGCACAAGCCCTCGCACAAAGGATTCACCGTCGTCGCCCTCGGCGTCATTGACGTCCTCGACGACGATCTTCGGTTTGTCATACGACGTCGCCGTGCTCATACCCCACGTCGGTTGGGCGGCCAAGATTTGAACGTCGCGCAACAACGCACCGGCAGCAAGGGAGCGATTCTCCCCATCGGGTTCAAAAGCATTCAGGAGTTGACCCAAGAATTCCTGAATCACTTCGGTAGGGTCACCGCCATCGGGCAGTTTCTCGAACGCTCGCAGGGAAGGGGTCAGCGCGGCGCCCCCGAGACCGAAGGACTCAAGGACCGGTACCGAAAGACGGAGACGAACCACGCGTCGGTCCACGACGTCGGCAACGTCAGCGACGATGGAGCCGCCTCGACCAGTCCAACCTCCATCGTCATGACCACCCGCTGACGAGGGAAGGATGACAATGTCACCGGGACGCACCGTGCGGAGATCGCGGACGATTTCGGAGCGCGACCTAATGATAAGTCCACGGATGTCTTCCCGGTCGCGCACGACAAGTGTTTCATCGCTTGACTGCGACTCAAGATCGCTCAACACGTCGCCGTTCGGCATGTCCTTGGACGGATAGAGAAAGCCTCGGAGCGACAGGAGCGGAACTTCGACCAACTCGTCGCTGCGGATCGGCGTCGATTCGAACGATGCTTCGAGAGCCTCGGCATCGACCCCTGCCCGCCATGCGACCGACACGACGGGGCTCGTCCGCTCGACACCGTGCAGGTACGGACCGACGGCTTCATCAGGATCGGGTATCGGAGATGTGCGGGCCCAGCAATCGAGCGTGGGGACCACAACGACCGGTGCAGGCGGGGCGACAGCGAACAACGCAGCTCGATCAGGAGCAGCATCGACGAGTTCGCGAAATGCCAACGGTCCGGCATCGAACGTTGGACCACTCACGAGATCCCTGCGCAGGGCGGCAAAGTCAGGCTTCTTCGGCAGCGACCACGACAGCGGGGACGTCGCCTCACGGAGCATCGACCACGTCGCTTCAGCACTTGCACCGTAGACCGGCGCGTCGCTCAGCTTGGACGAACACGCCACGATCGCCGACAGCGTCTCTCCCACCCGGCCGAGCCGGTCGACACGCCCGAAACGCTGCACGAGCGCATCAGCGGATGCCACCTCGGTAACGAGCGAGTCGACATCGAGATCTACACCAACTTCCACGGTTTGCGTTGACACCAAAATCAGCGGGCGGCTAGTCGCGGAGCGCACACGACCTGCCATCGCTCGGTCGAACCAGAGCGGTTCCGCCTCCTTACGTTCAAGGTCGCGACATCGTCCGATGAGGAGTTGGCTGTCCCACTCGCCCGAATTCTTCCCAACTTCATCAAACACCAACCGTGCCCGCTTCACGGTGTTGCACACAACGAGCACTACCGAAGATGTCCCGGTGGCCATGACACAGCCAAGGTCAACCATCTGTTTCGTGACGTCATCATCCTTCTTTGCTTCGATAAGGACAGTCCGCTTCTCAGCACGTAGTCGGGGCCCCGCAACGGCATCGTTCACATCACCACTTTCCGGCCCGACACGCAGGACGTCAGCGTCGAAGTCAGGGGACGTCGCCGTCATCTTGACGATTCGACCGGACCGAGTTCGTAGAGGCGAACGTATCGAACGAGACTCCAAAGCTCCGATACCGCGAACCGTTGTGGCGAGCGCCGACGATAGGTGCGCTTCGTCGATGATAAGTACACAGTCGGTTCCGAGGAGGCCCGCGTCGATCGGCATGCGAGATGCGCTGGAGCCGTATCCACGGTTGAGCAGGCGACTACCGATCTGATCAACCGTGCCGCAGACAATTGCCGGTTGATCCGGTTGACGGACCCACTGCGCCTGCCATGTGATGCCGCCGCGCATGCGTTGCACGAGCAACGGAAACGGTGTGTCGCCAATGGATCGGAGTCGTTCGGCGACAGCGACTGCCGCGTCTTCGGTTGATTTGTTGAGAGTTTGGGTCAGCGACCGGAGCCGCCGGAATGCACTGTCGACAACAAGGCGCCGGTCGATGACGAATGCAGCCCGTGTGGGTGCTGTTCGCTCACTCGGATCGAGATGGGCCTGGCTGGCTAAGTGCCAAACAAACACGTCGAGCGCTGCAGTCTTTCCGAGTCCAGTCGGAACATCGAGGAGCGACGGCCAGCCTGTTGTGGCCACGCGTCGAGCCAACTCGGTTTGCCAGGGAAACGGGTCGTTGTCCCAGCACGCTTGGAAGAACGCCGTGAACGAAGGCATCTCGTTGGCAAACTCTGTCACGACGGATCCTTCACGGGGACACAGAGCCCGAGGCCGAGGTAACGCATGTTGCCAAGAAGGATCGGCCCGGTTACCTTTTCGTCGAACTGCATGCGCACATGCATTGCTGGTCGGGCTTTCTCTCGCTGACGCTGGGCGCGCCGAACTGGGTCCTTCGGCAATGGACGACGGACGTCGTAGGACGATGCCCGCAGCGAACCCGGAGCCCACGGCACGTCGGAGACATCGACATCAACGGGCACCGGGAGATCACTGTGGCGACAGGCAGCAAGCACCTGATTCGCCCAGCCTTCCTCGTCGGTCGCCTTCAGGTAGCGATCGCTGACCATCGGTGTGGCGGTGGTCCAAGTTGATGCGCGTTCCGTCCATGTGCCGGGCCGCAGGGTCTTGAGATCCTTCGGCTTGGGGTCAAAGCGCACGACTCCTGCATCACCCATCCGGAGTTCGTCGACCTGTGCTGCAGCACGAACCACAGAGCGACGAACGGTTTCATCCAAACCCTTCGGGAACACGAGGCCGAGGGCGCGGACCAAGCCGTCGGCACGCTCACCGAAACTCGATGTGAGCGCAACGATCGAAATTTGGTGGCGGGGTGGTGTTTCACCGTCCGCCACATGCCCGTGGAGTTCCACTGGTCCAGGATCAAGGACGCTCTCAAGCGAAGCACGCAACACTCCCGTAAGGCGGCGAACAAATCGAGGGTCTCGCGGCCGATCCAAGGTCATGACAACCGGTGGATCGAACGGAGAACTTGCCGACGATGGGGCGGTGGGTACGGCGTAGCAAACCCAACGACGCGGCACCTCGTGCGCAGGTCGACCCTGGGCGAACGCCATCTGCAGCGCGTTGGTGTAGCCGGGTCGGGCGACGCTCATCTCAACGCCGTCATATCCGTCCGACGCGACCAACTCCGTCTCGTGCGGAGCGACATCGACGCTGCCGCGCACACATCGCACGACTACCGGCGACGTGGCCCGACCGAGGTACGGAATCTGTTTGGCCAGCAGCTCAAGTGTGTCGAGATCGGCATCGGAGAGGTCCGAGTCATCCCATACGTAGCGCACCGCGCTGGCAAGCGCAGTTCGGGGCCACGTGCGCGGGCCCTTGGCAATGCGGCCGGGATATGCCGTCTTCCACATGTCCTCTGCCTTTGAGGCGTGCTGGTTGGTCGGCACATAGCCGACCCGTTCCGATGATTCGGCTCGTTCCGGGCAGAGCACGCGTGGAGGATCGCATGACTCCCACGCCACCAGTGCCTCGAATGCTCCGTCTACGTCTCCTTGCGCCGCCGCGTCGACGAACGCGTTGTGCAATCGAGCAGGGTGAGGAAGCGGATCCGGAAGTGCGTTGTCGAACAACGATGACGCGTCAAACGTGGAGCGGATGAACTCAACCTCGATGACAAAGCTCACTTGTCACCTTCGTCGTCGCCTCCGACGCGATGCATCGACTGCTCGACGAGTTGTACCAGCTTCGCCTTTGGCTGCAGCGTGATCGAATCGGCGAACGTGAGGCCGGCGGCCGCAGCTTTCG
>JAYSTV010000372.1:0-2908 GCA_043719425.1 Acidimicrobiia bacterium
GATGATCTCGATCGCCCGGACCACCACGGCACACGTGAAGAACTGGCGTGACGGGGCGATGCGCAAACGCTGGGCCGCGGTCGGCATGCTCGAAGCACAACGATCGTTCCGTCGGATCAAAGGCCACCGTGAACTCCCGGCCTTCACCACAAAACTACGCACACATATCAACAAGACCAGACTCGCCGACCCCAAGTACACTCAAACCGCAGCCTGAAACACTCGGATCACCACCGAAACTTCAACAGACAACGGGACATCCTCCAACCCGGTTAAATGCTTTCAACTAGAGGTAACACGTGTTCAGGTAGGTGCACGGGACTGTCTGAAGACTCCAAATCGTAACAAAGCCATCGAGCGCGGCGACTGTGAGCAGGAAGTCGCGAAGTGCCGGCGGGTACAACACGCATGCGTCGAGAACGACGCGTTGACGCTCAACGGTAGGGGATGCCGATTGCGACGTCGCCGTGAGCGATTGCTGCGACAGCATTAAGACGTTGTTGTCGTTGACGTGCGTATGCCAGCACGTCTGAGGTTCGCAGACGCCGATGAGTGCCTGCGTAGTGTCCGGGTAGTACGCCATCATCAATGAGTCGGACGACAAAAGTTCGCGACAAACCGAGTAGCTCTCCGGCCTGGGCAGTGGTGAGTTCGTGATCGTCGGCGAGCACGTGGACGGAGCTACCGGTAGCCAGCTCTGCGAGGAGTTGTTCGACAGCGCGTTGTGCAGCGGCTGGGAGTTCGATTTCTCCGCTTGGCGTGCGCACGGCAACTGCCCGTACGTCGGCGGGTAGGGCGAGACGCGCCGCGAGTTTTTTGCGGTCGCGTGCTGTCAACTCGAATACTGCGGTTCCATTCATGCACCAAACTGTGAACCATAAACGCCACAAGTGCAACTAGGTCTTGAGGCGGTCAACCAAGGCCGTGTTCTCCGGGTCCTGGACGAGCGAGAGCGGGACGCACCCAACTTCGTTCGAGGCAACGCAAGCTCCAATTAGTAAGCGCGCGTACGTAGACCGCTCTACGAACTACGTGGATTGGGGCGTATTTGGTGGACAAAACGTGGACGCAGGAGCACGTAACCGCAGGTCATGGACTGGCTGGACGGTCACCCTCACCTTGCCAAGGTGAGGGTCGCGGGTTCGAATCCCGTCTTCCGCTCCAAGCAAAACCGCAGGTCAGGCACCCTTTCGAGGGTGCCTGAATGCGTTTCCAGAGCCCCGTTTTTCCGGACGGGTTGGGTGAGTTGGGTGTGTTGAGTATGCAGCCTTGTGGGCTCGTTCTGCGAGGTGAAGGTTCTCGTGCTCGATGGGGCTGATCGAGCCGTCGGTCCCGAGGGACGTGTGGCGGCGGACCGGGTTGTACCAGGCCTCGTCCATTCGAAGATCGCCGAGGCGAGTTCCTCTCTGGACGGCCAGATGGTGCGGGTATCGAACAGTTCACGTTGAATCGTGGAGAAGAACGATTCGGCCATGGCATTGTCGAACGCGTCACCGATCGAGCCCATCGAACCCAAGATCCCCGCGGCACGAAGTCGCTGCCCGAACGCCCTAGACGTGTACTGCGCCCCGTGGTCGGAATGTGCCATGGTCTGTCCCACTGGTGGCCGTCGCCGCGATGTCGCCATGGTGATCGCATCAACAACAACGTCAGCGCGCATATGGTCAGCGATGGATCAGCCAACGATCCGGCGCGACCATGCATCTAAGACGACGGCGAGGTAGACCTTCCCGGTGCGGGTCGGCTGCTCCGTCATGTCCATGACCCACAACCGGTCAGGGCCTTCCGCCGTGAACTGGCGTTTCACGAGGTCATCGGACGGTTTCGTGCCGTCACGGCGGGTGCATCCGGGCCGGAACGCCAGCTTGTGGAGCCCGACGATCCGGGCTTGCCGCATCAACCGTTCGACCCGGGTCTTGCCGACCCGGACCTGACACCCAAGCCGCAGCTCGTCACGGACCCGGTCTGAGCCGTAGGCACGGCGGGCCATCCGGTTGATATCGAAGATCGGGTTCGTGAGCTCAGCATCGGCGATCGTCTTGTTGCTGATCCGACATTTCTGCCGGGCATAGAACGCTGACGACGACACCTTCATCGCACGGCAGACCGCCCTGTCGGGAGATCGCCGCAGCGTTCCGCGATGAACATGTAGGTCATTTTGGGAGGACGTTCTCCCGAGCGAAATACGCCGCAGCACGTTTCAAGATTTCGTTCTCGAGTGCCAGGGTCCGGATCTCGCGGCGCAGGCGGACAAGTTCGGCGCGCTCGTCGGTGCACCGGGCGTGGTGCCGGCATCGATATCGGCCCGGGCGATCCAGCCCCGCAGACACGAGTCCGACACCCCAAGGTCTTTCGCGACCTGGGCAATGGGTTTCACCCCCTCGCGCGCCAACGCAACAGCACGCTCCCGGAACTCACGAGGATGAGCAGCAGGCATCGAGGGACTCTCTTTCCGAGACGGACGACCGCCTCAGGCGAGGTGTCCGTCAAACCGGGGGTGTCTCATTTCGTGCCACTTTGAAAAGCGCTCAAGGGACAGCAACGAGCGGTCACGAGCGCAACAACTTGCCTCGGCGCGGACAAGTTCTGAGCTCCACGTGCTCGGTTCAGCGGACCGCCGGGGAATGCGTGAATCGTTTGGCTGATGGTGGTTTGACGGGATGTCTCGGGGGTATCCACTTGAACTCTGGTTGTTCGTCGATGGGGGCTGTGCTTGCGAGTGTTGACGATGTCAGTGGGCTCGTCGGAGGAGGGTTCGAAGGGTGGAGGCGTTGGCATAGCCGACCTGCCGGGCGATTTGCTCGACGCTCTGGTCGGTGGTGTCGGCGAGGTGGGTGGCGCGTTCGACTCGGAGTCGTTGAACGAAGTCGATTGGGCTCATCCCGAGAACAGTTTGGGTGCGTCGTTC
>JAYSTV010000373.1:0-2904 GCA_043719425.1 Acidimicrobiia bacterium
AACGATTGCCGCAACATGGGCTCAACGTTCCAACCGTGTCACGTTCGTGACGCGAACGGCGCCGAACGCAAGAACCGGAAAGGGTGACGTTCTCAATGCGGCCTACCTCGCCATCACCGATAGTCGGGCGGCCGAGGATCGAGATGAACTCACGTCGGCCATGCGCACCATCGTTGGCGTGGTCGATGCCGACGGGGTCCTCGACCCGGGCGTTCGTGCAAAGCCCCGCCGACTGGGCATCATGGGTGCGCCATGACGGCGGATGAATGTGGCTTGTCATGTTTTGGGGGACCGCGGTTGTGCCGCTCGCGTCGTGGGCCTTCACGTACCGGGCCGTACGCAGCCATACCGAAGGGGTCCTGGTCACACGACGTCGTTCACTCCACGACGGGCTTGCCTACGTCGTGCTCGTCAACCTGTCGTACGTGATTGCGTGGCGGTCACTCATCCGACTCGTCCAACGCAACAACGGTTGGGCCAAGACGGCGAGGCTTGCGGAGCATCACGATGGTGCCCGCGTCGACTTGGTCGAAACTGGGTCTCCAGTTGGCTAGACGGCGCCGCATCATGATCGTTTTCGGAACACGGCCCGAGGCCATCAAGATGGCGCCGTTGATCTTGGAGCTGCGTCAACACGATTGGGTCGAGCCGATAGTGGTTGTTACCGGTCAACACCGCAGCATCTTGGATCAGGTTCTCGATCTTTTCGACATCACTCCCGACTACGACCTCAACATCTCGACCTCCGGCCAGACTTTGACCGACGTCACCGTCAAGGTGCTTGCCGGACTCAGCCCGATCATCGAGAACGTTCGAGCAGATGCCGTCGTGGTCCAGGGCGACACAACAACGGCACTATCCGGAGCACTTGCCGCGTTCTACCAACGGATCCCGGTTGTTCACATGGAGGCGGGACTTCGAACCAATGACCGCTTTTCACCGTTTCCGGAAGAAATCAACCGTCGACTGACATCACAGATTGCCACTCTGCACTTGGCGGCGACACGCGGGGCTTGCGACAACCTCGTCGGGGAGGGAGTAGACCGCTCCGCCGTGCTCATCACGGGTAACACCGTGATCGATGCGCTTCATTGGGCGGTTGCAAGATCGTCGCCGTTTGCAGACGGGCTCCTTTCGGCCGTCGACGACGGTAACAATCCGGTTGTGCTGGTCACTGCGCACCGCCGTGAGTCGTGGGGGTCGGCAATGGCCAATGTGGCCAATCCCTACGGCGACGGGCGGGCCAGTGAGCGGACAGCCAGCGCGCTTCACTATTTCTTTGGACTCGGTGATCGACCGGACGAGTTCCACGCGTAACGCCCAGGGAACCTCATGCGAGCGTCATCGCTCCCATCAGAACGGCACTGCGTCAGGCCAGTTTCAGTCACGGAGCGGTCATCGCTCCGGTCATGATGGCGACAGCGTCGGACATGGTGATCGACTTGGGGTCGACGATGGCGGCGCGTCGACCGAGACGTTGGATGTGGATGCGGTCGGCCACGTCGAACACGTGGGGCATGTTGTGACTGATCAAGATGATCGGTAGACCCTTGTCGCGCAGATCGCGAATCATCTGCAACACCTGGCCCGACTCTTTCACGCCGAGCGCCGCCGTCGGTTCGTCGAGGATCACGACCTTGCTGCCGAACGCTGCTGCGCGAGCAACAGCAACGGCTTGGCGCTGACCGCCGGAGAGGGTCTCCACCGCTTGCGTGATGTCCTGCAGTGTGCCGATGCCGAGATCGTCGAGCGCCTTCTTGGCATCGCGCCGCATGCCCGGCTTGTCGAGCATGCGGAAAACCGTGCCCAGCGGACCGGGGCGACGACGCTCTCGGCCGAGGAACACATTCGTGGCGATGTCGAGGGCCGGGGCGACGGCGAGCGTTTGGTACACCGTTTCGATTCCCGCGGCACGAGCTTCCTGCGGTCGACGAAACATCGCGCGTTGGCCATCGAGAAATATTTCACCCTCATCGGGCACCATGGCGCCTGACAGACACTTGATCAGCGACGATTTGCCAGCACCGTTATCGCCGATCACGCCGAGAATCTCGCCCGGATACAACTCGAAGTCGGACCCGTTCAGCGCGGTCACGCGCCCGAACCGCTTGACCAGTCCCGTCGCCGACAAGATGGGGGCACGATCAGCGCTCATTCGGCAACCTTTCGGGTTGACCCTACCGCTGGTGTTGCGAGCAGCGAAGCGAAGCGGAGCGGCGCAGCACAATGGAAACCGCTCATTCGGCAACCTTTCGGGTTGACCCTACCGCTGGTGTTGCGAGCAGCGAAGCGAAGCGGAGCGGCGCAGCACAATGGAAACAGCTCACTTGGCAACCTTTCGAATCCACTGATCGAGGCCGACGGCGACGATGATGAGTGAGCCGATGGCGAAGTTCTGCCAATACGGACTCACCGCGGCAAGCGAGAGACCAATGCGGAAGACAGTGACCACGAGAGCTCCGACAAGGGTGCCCGACAGGCGCCCACGGCCGCCGAAGAGGCTGGTTCCACCGATCACGACGGCGGTGATGGTTTCGAGGTTCACGTCGACGGCGGCGTTGCTCGATGCCGAGAGCGAGCGCCCCAACTGCACCCAACCACCAACGGCGTAGAGCAGCCCGGCGACCACGTAGACGCTGATCAACACGCGATTCACGTTGATGCCAGCAAGACGAGCCGCTTCTCGATCGTCGCCCGTTGAATACACGTGCGAACCCCACGCCGTGTTCGACAAGATGTACGAAAACACCAAATACATGGCGATCACGACGACAACGCCGACGGTTATTCGCATCGATCCGATCGAGATCTTTTTTCCCGTCCAGAGCAGTATCGAATTCTCGCCACCGAGTTCGGCTTTGGAAATCGTGCGGGCCTTGCTGTACACGAGTCCAACGGATTGGA
>JAYSTV010000374.1:0-2884 GCA_043719425.1 Acidimicrobiia bacterium
CCATCAGGGGTGGCCCGGGATCCGTCGGAGAACGACGCGATCAGCGTGTCGATGTGACGCGCCGCGCCGAGACCGCCGAGCGGGTTCGTGGCCTCGGGATCGAACCACGCGTTGAAAATCCGCAGAAAGATGCGCTGGGTGAACTCGAGGAAGTCTCGGTCGGTAGTGCTCACGGCGCGTCGTGGATCGTGGCCGAGACCGAGGCGGCGAAGCTGGCGTCGATAGGTGGCGACGTTGGCCTCGGTATTGATCCGGGGGTGCTGGCCAGTGGCCACAGCGTGCTGCTCGGCCGGGAGTCCATAGGCGTCGAAGCCCATGGTGTGGAGCACGTTGTAGCCCGTCATCCGCTTGAACCGGGCGAACACATCGGTGGCGATGAAGCCAAGGGGATGGCCAACGTGGAGCCCGGCGCCCGAGGGGTACGGGAACATGTCCATGACGAACAACTTCTTGTCGCCCTTGACAACGTCGAAACCGTTGCTCAGTGGGCCAGTCGGGTTGGGCGTGTTGAACGTGCCCTCGGCGTCCCATCGGTTTTGCCAGCGGGCCTCGATCTCGTTGGCGAGCGCAGCGTTGTACCGGAACGACGGACTACCCGGAGTGAAGGTGGCGGAGGGCGGACCGGCGTCAGACATGGGTGTCGAGGTTACAAGCCCCCTTCCAGCCCCCCTCGGCACTTCGGACGCCGCCGCTACCTTGGCGAGTCGTGAGCCCAACGCTGCATCAGAAGATCCTCGACACGTGCGACGCCAAGATCGCCGGAAAGGGTCCGTCCGTCGGGCTGTCGTTCTATGCGTTCTTCGCCAACAAGAACGACAATCCCGAGCTGCTGATGGAGGCGGCAACATGGTGGATCGCCACCCACCGCCTCGATCACTTCGAAAAAGGCCATCCGCATCCGGGCGCTCGCCGAGTCGGCCTAACCCCGCCGCTGTCGCGCGTTTCGGCCGGGCCCCGCCGTCGCGTGCCGCGTAGGCGTGCCGCGCAGATCGTCGCTGTGGGCGCGCAGGTCGCCCTCATCGCCGCGCAGATCGGCTCCGTTGAGCGTCGAACGGCCAAGAACGGTCTGATCTGCGCGCCTGTGCTTCGGACCTGCGCGCCCTAGCTCGCGATCTGAGCCGATCCGCCCCAAGCAAACGGTTCGATCGCGCCAATCCGACTGACCAAGCGCGTTTCGGCGTGGAAAGACACACTGACAACTTCTTCCCTCGTTCGCCCAGTCAATTTTCAACGAATGAGGTTCCTATGCGCCGTGCCGACGCCCCTCCGCCCGCCTTCACCGGCCCCTTTGCCGCTCGTATTCTCGGTCTCGACGGTTTCCGCGATCTCGAATGGCCGATCGCGGCCTGCCAGCCCATGGCCCGGGAGGCCGAACCAAACATCATTCGGGTCCGCACATGGCACCCGTCGAGCGAGGTCGAAGGCGTTCCAGTCGCTCATCCGGCTCTGGTGCTTCGCCATCTCGGGGTCGATGAGCGGGTCCTTAAACACGCAGCGAGCGTCGACGGAATCAAGCCACTCGATCGAATCGAGTTCGCCACGGAGCACCTCCTGCGAGAAGGCTTGGCGACGATCGAACAGATGCGACTGCGGGGATCAAGAAGCGATGGCGACCGTCTTCTTCACGCCGTCCTCGACCGTCGGGAGGACACGCCACCAACGGAGAGCTACGCCGAAACCGACGCCGTCCAACTCTTTCGCTCGTTTGGTCATCGACCGTGGCGGCAGATGCACGTGGTGTCCGAGACGGGCCGGTACCTCCATAGGACGGATTTCGTCCTTCCGTTCCGGCGTCAGCCGAAGCCCGTGCTGCTTCTCCCCCATCACGGCGTGCTGGTCGAGATCTATGGACGGGCATTTCACGAAGCAACCTTCGAGGAAGACCATGCCCGGCAGACGACCTACGACCGTCTCGGCTTCCACTGGCTGACCTTCACCGCCAACCAAATCGCCCACGATCGCAAGAACGTCCGTCTCGCGATCGAGTCGGTGATGGCAAAAGCGCAACGGCAATCGCGTCGGGCGGCATAGGTCGTCGTCGACGGCTCAGATCGGCCCGCCGGCCGCGCAGGTCGACCGGCTGACAGCTCAGATCGAGCGACTTTCCGCGCAGATCGGCCCGAACCGGTCGACTTTTGGCCAGTTCCGGTCGATCTGCGCGCTGGCGAGGCGCATCTGAGCAGTCAACCTGCCGATCTGAGCGGGCAGCAACGCACGCGCCGACGGGCGCCGACGGGCCTTAGCATTGGCGCACGCCACTATGACGACGATTACCCGACCGACCATCCTTCCGAAATCGAACGACGCCTGCTGGTGCGGCAGCGGACGCAAGTTCAAGCGCTGCCACAAGGCCTCAGCCAACGCCACCGTCGTGACCGAACCGACCGTGCTTCCCGGCCTCGTGTCACCCCGTCGGCCGGTGCCCGTCGAGATCGTCGCCCCGGACTACGTGGCCAACGGCGGCAAGCCAAAGAAGACGAACGTCTCGCTCATCAAGAGTCCCGAGACCATCGCCAATATGCGCCTCGCCGGACGCGCCGTCGGGCAGGTCCTCACCGAACTCGCCCCGCAGGTGCGCGTCGGCATGACAACCGACGAGATCGACGTGATCGCGCACGAGCTCTACATCGCCAAGGGTGGCTATCCGAGCTGCGTCGGATACGGGAGTCCGGCCTACATCAAGAGCGTGTGCACGTCGGTCAATGAAGTGATCTGCCACGGTATCCCCGACGACCGTCCGCTGCGCGACGGCGACATCGTGAACATCGACGCCACCATTTTCCTCAATGGCGTCCACGGTGATTCATCGGTGATGGTCGGAGTGGGCAACGTCGACGAGGCGTCGGCCCAACTCATGCGGGTGACGAAGGAATGCCTCGACCTC
>JAYSTV010000375.1:0-6991 GCA_043719425.1 Acidimicrobiia bacterium
GCGTCATAGCGCTGCTGGTCGGTCGTGAAGAGCAAGATCTTGCGGCCCATGAGCGTGTCGGTTTCAGCTCTGTGACTTTGGTGCTGCGCTGCTTCGCTGCTCGCTGCGCGAGTCGGCGGACCATGGCAAACCTCGTGGACCAGACTGCCCGACGGGCATTTCGAGCCGGCCGCGGAGGTTGTCGAGAGCCTCGGCGATACCGCCGCTCAGGGCCAGGACCAAGACGGCCGGCGCCATGTCGGTGGAGTACACGACCACGCAGGTTTCGTCGCCGAGATCGATCACATCGACCGTCGCCCGATGTTCACGGATGGCCCCGTTCGGAACAATCGCATACTGAAATCGGCGCTGCTCGTGATCCACCCGCCAGATATCTTCGACCAATGAGATCCCGGTCTGAGTGACGACGATGCGCTGTCTGCCCTCCACGCGCGACGACCGGAACGACGGGAACCAGTCGGCCACAGAGCCCACATCGGCAATGACCCGCCACACGTCGTCGGCCGGACGACGAATGCGAACATCGTTGCGAACCGACCCGATCGGCGTTACCAACGCCACGGTGGCCAGGAGGTCGTTCACATCGCTCGCTTCCGTGGATAGTTGAACTCGCAATCATCGTAGCCAGACCGGTTCGAAGAAGGGAACCAGACCACCTCTGCCCGGTGAGGGTGCCTGCCCTGCGATGATGCCTCCATGAGCTCGCCCACGCGATCCCCGCTGGTCGTCATCGTCGGCGCTGGTCCCGCAGGGCTCATGGCGGCCGAAACGGCGGCCGCCGCAGGAGCATCGGTGCTGGTCATCGAGGCCGCACGCATGCCCGGACGGAAGTTCCTCCTGGCCGGACGGAGCGGGCTCAACCTGAGCAACTCCACGGCGTTGCTCGATGGCTACGGATCCGATGCCCCGTTCCTTTCGCCCATGCTGGCGGCCTTCGACGGGCCCGCGCTGTGCACGTGGTGCGCGTCGTTGGGTGAACCCGTCGTGGTCGGATCGAGTGGCCGCCTCTTTCCCACGTCGTGGCGGGCCGCTCCGCTGCTGCGGTCATGGCTGCGACGACTGGGTGAACTCGGCGTTGAAGTTCGAACGTCGACCAAGTGGCTCGGCCTCGACGATCACGGCCGCGTGGTCGTGGAGACCGACGCGGGGACGGCGACCGAGGAGCCGATCGCCGTCTCGGCCGTGGTCCTGGCCTGCGGTGGGGCGAGTTGGCCGCGAACTGGCTCGGATGGCGGATGGGTCCCCGTGCTCCGTGACCTGGGCGTGAGCGTCGATGACCTACGTCCGGCCAACGCTGGGCTGCTCGTCGACTGGTCAGACGTCGTTCGCCGTCACGTCGGCGAGGTCCTCAAAGACGTCGTTGTCCACGCGCATCACGCCGATCACGCCCGTCACGCCGATCACGCCCGTCACGCCGATCACGTCGTTGGTGATCACCCAGGGCGGCGGGTCCGCGGTGATCTGGTCATCGTCGAGAGCGGACTCCAGGGCACGCCCGCCTACACCCTCGCAAGCGCCATCGGTGGGTCCGACGCGCCCGCCACGATCACCATCGATCTCCGCCCGGATCTCCCCCTCGACGAACTCGCCCGACGGTTCGCCGGTCGAACCCGGGGCGAATCCAACGCGCACCTACTTCGCCGCCACGGGATCTCGACCGCGGCTGTCGCCGTCGCCAACGAATCGAGCCGACTGCCGAGCGAAGCCTACGCAATGGCGGCTCGACTCAAGTCCCTACCGCTCACGGTCATCGGCCCTGAGCCCCTCGCTCGAGCGATCTCCACGGCCGGTGGCGTGGCGTGGTCTTCGCTCGACGACCGACTGGCCCTCGTCGCTCACCCCCACGTGTTCGTGGCCGGCGAGATGATCGGCTGGGACGCGCCGACCGGCGGCTACCTCCTCCACGCCTGTCTGGCCACCGGCGCCTGGGCCGGTCAACACGCCGCGCTGGCCTCGCTACCGAACGACTCCGTTTCGTCGTAGCGACGCGATTCCCGCGTGATCAAACCCCAACTCCGCCAGAATGTCGTCGGTATCCCCGCCGGGCAACGGCGCCGGGCGGACGACGGGCGAACTCGGCGTGCCCGAAAACCGAACAGGAGAGGCAATTCGACGGTAGGGACCGGCCACCGGGTGTTCGTCGTCGATCAGCACCCCGCGATGGAGCTGCGGATCGCCGACGATGTCATCGAGACCGTGGGCCACGGCCACCGGAATGTCGTGGGTCCGGCACAGGTCGGCCCAGGCCGCCGTTGTCCTCGTGGCGAGGATGTCGCCGAGGAATCCGTACATCGCATCGGCGTGCATGATTCGGGCGGCCGGCGACGCGAAACGGTCATCGGTGGCCAGGTCAGCGCGGCCGACCGCGTCACAGATGGCCTGCCAATGGGCATTGGAGTAGGGCAGGACGACGATCCATCCGTCGAGCGTTGCGTGTGCCCGACGATTCGGCGTGAGGATGCGCGGATACCCGGCCTGACCGCCGGGGGTCGTAGCCGCGGCCAAATGCTCGACCAACGTGAACGCCAAGGTGGTGTCGAACATCGGTACCTCAACTCGTTGGCCGAGGCCAGACACCGACCGCGCCACCAGGGCGGCGAGCACCGCGTTGCAAATCATCAGCCCACATACTTTATCGGCCACCAGGGTGGGCAGCAGGGCCGGCTGTCCGGTCACGATCTGCTGCAGCGACGCCAGGCCGGTCGCCGTTTGGATGACATCGTCGTAGGCCGGTCGATCAGCTTCGCCACTCTCAATTGACCACCCTTGGGCGTGACAGTAGATCAGCTCCGGATGATCAGCGCGCAGATCATCGTAGGAGAGACCGAGACGTTGCAGGGGACCGGGCCGAAGGTTCGTGACCACCACGTCACACTCGGCCGCCAAGGACCGAGCGACCGCCTGCCCATCGGGATGCTTCAGGTCGATCACGATCGATCGCTTGTTGCGGAGCAGATTGAGGGCCACGCCGGAAAGTCCGCGAACGGGCCCGGGACCCATATGGCGGGCCGTGTCCGTGTCCCCGTCGTCGATCTTGATCACCGACGCGCCCCAGTCGCCCAGCAACTGCGTGGCGTAGGGGCCCATCACCACCGACGAAAGGTCCAAGACACTGATCCCATCGAGCGCACCCATTGCGGTCGCAGCTTACGGTCGCGCTCCGAGCCGGTAGGTTCGTGTCCGATGGGACTCCGAACGCGACTGGCCCCCAATGGTGAGGTGTTCCCCACCACCTACCGGATCGGGGCGCTGATCTCCGACGCATTCGGTAGGACCCTGTTCAGGGTTCGGTACATCGGCCTCGAAAACGTTCCGGCCGACGGCGGCGGAATCCTCGCCCCGAATCATTCGAGCTTCCTCGATCCGCTTCTCGTCGCCTGCCGCGTTCCTCGGCCGATGGTGTTCATCGCCCACAAAATGTTCTTCGAACGAGAACCGCTCGGGTCGTGGATGCGTCAAGCGGGTGGTTTCCCGGTGGCCACCGGCGGCGACAGCACGGCGAGCATTCGCGAGGTACTTCGCGCGCTCAAGAATGGCCGTCTGCTTGGGATGTTTCCCGAAGGCACCCGGTCGTGGGACGGTCGGCTTCTTCCCCCGATGCCCGGGGTCGGACTACTCGTTTCGGCCACCGATGTGCCGGTCATTCCTGTCCACGTCGACGGTGCGTACCGAGCGTGGCCGAGACACCGACGCCTGCCACTCCCCCGGCGCATCACGATTCGCTTCGGCTCGCCCGTCCCTCTGGCCGACCTGCGGGCCAAGGCAGCCACGGACCGGCCCAACCGTCGAGATCATCAACAAGCGATCGCCACCGCCGTGATGGATGCCATCGCCGCCCTCGACCCGCGACGAGTCACTGGTAGTTGATAAAGACCGGCACGGGAATCAACGGGAGCACGTTGCTCGGTTGCAGCATCGGCTTGTCATTCTTGAAAAACAGTTTGAAGCCGGTGAGCTGCGTCGGCATGAGCGCTCGGGCGATGTTGAACGTGACGAACTTCGACGACGGCGGACCGAACCCATCGGCGTTGACCAGGAGTCGGATTTCTGGCACCGGCTTGATCAGCTCCGGGTTCTGCACCATAAAGTCCCGGAACCGGTGAACGATGATGAGCTTCGGCCCAAGGTTCTTGGCCTTCACGATGCCGGCCACGAAATCGATACCGAACTGAATGTCGGCGGCACTCATCCGTCCGATCTTTGTGCCGGGCACGACGCCCGGCTCCATATCCCATTCGGGATCGAGGGCGAGGTGCACATCGGGTTCGCTCAGCCACTTCTCGAGGAACGGCAACTCGTCGGGTACTGAGCTCCAGCCGACCTGCACGTCGAGGATGAGGAGGCAGCTGGCCTCGCGGGCCCAGCCCAACACCTCATCGATTTTCGCGTCGGGTAGGCGGGCCCGATGAAGGTTCTTTTCTCCAGGCTCCGCCTGGGCCGTGATGGCGATCAGCTCGAGGGCGCACTTCGTTGGCGTGGCTGGGTCGGCCGTCTGCCACACGCGCGTCCACGACGCCAACGCCGCCAACATCTCCGGCTTGGGGTTCTGCCCGAGAACGCCCATGCGTTTCGATTGGGGCGTGCCGTAGAAGGCAATCACCCGACAGCCCGCTCCGCCCGGAACCGTCGCGTCGACCGGACCGCACACTGGCGCCAGCGACGGATCGCCGGCCGCCGCCTCCACCGGCGAAATGGTTGTGGTGGTCGATGTCGACGTGCTTGAAGTCGACGACGCGGCCGGGTCAGCCCCGGTGTCCGAAGGAAGCGCGCCAGGTTCCTTCAGGGCCACCACGCCAAGCGCGGTTATCCCCGCCATCGCGCCGAGCATGGTTGCTCGATGAAGAAATCGCACGCCGGACCGCTCGGCTACGGGAAGACGACGGTTTTGTTGCCGACCGCAAAAATGCGGCTCTCGGCCCAAAGCTTGACGGCCCGGGCCAGCACCACTCGTTCAACATCCTGGCCGAGCCGGGTCAAAGCTTCCGCCGAGTGGGCGTGGCTCACACGGACCACTTCCTGCTCGATGATCGGGCCTTCATCGAGGTCGCCGGTGACGAAGTGAGCCGTGGCGCCGACGAGCTTCACGCCCCGGGCATAGGCCTGGTGGTACGGACGCGCCCCTTTGAAACCGGGCAGGAACGAGTGATGAATATTGATGGCCCGACCTCGGAGCCGTTCACATAGGTCGTTCGACAGGATCTGCATATACCGAGCCAGAACCACCAGCGAAACATCGTGCTGTTCCATCAACGCCAGCAGTGCTGCTTCTTGGGCAGCTTTCGTGTCAGGCGAAACAGCGAGATGCACGAACTCGATGTTGTGCGCCTTGGCGATTGGCTCGCAGTCCGTGTGGTTCGACACGATCACCGGGATATCGATCGGCAGATCGCCCGTCCTCCACCGGTAGAGCAGATCAACCAGACAATGGTCGAACTTGGAGACCAGGATCATCACCCGCGGACGGGCGACACCGAGACGAACGACGATCTGCGCGTCGAAGCCGACCAGCCGTTGATCGAGTCGCCCCCGAACCGTATCGCCCAGACCAGCTTCGGCCTCGAACACCGTCCGCTGACAGAAGGTCCCCGAATCGTCATCTTCAAACTGAGCGTTTTCCACGATGTTGGCCCCGACATCGAGCAATGCCCCGGACACGGCATGCACGATGCCTTTTCGATCGGGGCATTGAACCGTCAATACGTACTGCATCCCCCCAGTCTCGCTGATAGTCGGTGACCAACCGGGACAACCGGGGCGCGGCGGCTCGAACGTCGGTATGCCCGGGTCGCGAGAGATCGTCATCGTCGGGGCCGGCATTGGGGGTCTGAGCGCGGCGTTGAGCCTGGATGCCGTCGGACGGGCGGTCCGGATCTTTGAGTCGGCCAACGAGATTCGAGCGCTGGGCGTTGGTATCAATCTCCTGCCCCATGCCGTCCGAGAACTCGATGCTCTCGGTCTGCTCGACCAGACCCAGGCCGAGGCTGTTGCGTCGTCCACCCTGTCGTACTTCAGCAAGCACGGGTCATTGATTTGGAACGAACCGCGTGGCCGCGCCGCGGGCTTCGCCTGGCCGCAACTGTCGGTCCATCGGGGGGACCCTGCAGACGGCCCTACTCAACGCCGTCGAGGTGAGTGAGATGTTGGCCCGTGTGCACCCGCTCGGCGCCGATCCGGGCGATGATCCTCGACGGACGGGTCCTCGCCGGATGCCTCCGCGACTATCCCGACGCCCGCGAGGCGTTTGCGGCGTACGAGGCGGTCGCGCGTGGTTGGACCGCGTGTCGTGGCAGTCTGCTTCGCCATGGGTTCGATCTCCGTTGAGCGTCTTGCGTCCGTCGAAACAGTGGGACGAGTCGACGGCGTCGCCGAGCGACTCGCCCCGAATCGTTTCCGCTTCACGTCGGCGTTCGGTTCCGTAACGTGGCGTCGCGTGGCGACCGACCACCGTTGGTCCGTGGTTGTCGACGACGCCAACGGGCTCGACCTTCTCCGTCTGGATCACGCCGATCGTTTCGTGTCACTCGCCGATGAGCAGCATGGCGTTACTCGTCGACCACTCTCGCCCGAAGAACACGGTCGTCCGTATGCATACGATTCGCTCGCGCAACTCTTCGACGACCCTAAGGTGCCGTCGATGCTGCTCGTGCCCGCCGCGGGATTTCCGATGCACGGCAACGTGGGCAATCACGGCGCCCTCACGTCGGTGCAGTGCCGCGGCATGTTCCTTGGCGCCGGGCCTGGAGTCGCACGGCGTGGATGGACGCCGGATCACGGGCGTCTCATCGACGTCGCCCCGACCCTTCTCGCCTTGCTCGGCGCGCCGACCATCGACGCTGCGGGGCCCAACGGCGAGGTCCGGTCGCACGCGCGACTTCGGGCACAGGATGGCGATGAGCTCGCCGCCTTTCTGGATCCATCGGCCGGCCCCGCCGCTCATGTGGTCGCTGTCATCTTCGACGGAGTCAACACGAACCTGGTGGCCGATGCCATC
>JAYSTV010000376.1:0-2880 GCA_043719425.1 Acidimicrobiia bacterium
GGTATGCGTGTCGAGGAGCAGCTTCATTTCTCCCACGCCGCAATCTCGTCGTCGGGAAGTGCGTCGAAGAAGGGTGCGTCGAGGGCGAGGTCGGGCCAAAGCCCGGCCATCATGCCTGACGGCCGTGGTCCGGTTTCGGTCGATACGAGCCGAGCGCAGGGCACGCCGGCCCGCGCGATCACGACCACTTCACCGTTCTGCACCTCGTCGAGCAGCCGCGACAAATGGGTCTTCGCCTCGTGCACATTGACGGACTTAGTCATGGAACTTAGTCTATCAGCCGATCCTTGGTCTGTCGCCTGGTATGCTCATTGCATGTCAACTCAGATAGCAGTGCGACTACCGGATGGGATTGTCGATGATCTGGACAGGGCGGTCACCCAACTCGGGCTCGACAGCCGGGCCGACGTGGTTCGCGAGGCGATCACGCGCCTGCTCGAGAGCATCGCAAAGGATGCGATCGACGCCGAGTTGATCGCCGCATACACCCGTCAGCCCCAGACCAGCGAGGAACTGGCTGCCGCTGCAAGCAACGCCCGCGGTGTTGTGGACGCCGAGCCGTGGGAGAAGTGGTGGTGAGTTCGCCCGAGGTGCACCAGGGAGACATTTGGTGGCTCGAAGCGGAAAACGACAAGGGTCGACCGTGCCTCGTTCTCACACGCGACCGAGCGATCGGTGTTCTCAACGCCGTGCTGGTCGCCCCGATCACCCGAACCATTCGAGGGATTCGTACCGAAATCGACTTGGGCGAGTCCGATGGTTTACCGGTCGCCTGTGCTGCCACGATCGACAACACCAACGTCGTGGCGAAGTCGTTGCTGACTCGGCGGGTCGGCGCATTGGCCCCCGGCCGCTGGCACGAAGTTTGTGAAGCGTGGCGGGCCGCCGTCGACTGCTAATCGTTCGTTGGCAGTTGTCTTTCTCAGCGCTCTAGCGCGCTGACTGTGCTTCCCGGAGTGCGTCGCTGACAAGCACTCGGGCGAGGTGGCGGCGGTAGGCGGCGGAGCCACGCAGATCGGCCGGTGGATCGGAGCCTTCGTCGGCGACTGCGGCCGCGTCGGCGTGCGATGCTCCTGCTGCCAGGGCCGCCTCAGTGCTACGTGCACGTATGACCTGGGTCGCCATCGAGGCCAATGCCACTCGCCCGCCGCAGGCCGCAGCACCCACGAGGGCCCAGTCCTGGGAGCGGATCGTGAACTTTTGGTACGACCAACCAATGCCGCGCGCGCTTGGTATCCGGATCTCGGTGAGGACTTCGTCGTCGGCGATGGTCGAAGTCCAGAAACCGATGAACAGATCGTCGAGCGCAATCTCGCGCTGGCCGGTCGGCCCGACCACGACGGCTCGAGCGTTCAGCGCGAGCAGGGCGCATGACACGTCGCTGGCCGGGTCGGCGTGCGCAACACCCCCGCCAAGTGTGCCTCGGTTTCGCACCTGCGGGTCGCCTACGAGTGAGGCCGCTCGAGCCAGGATCGGCGCATGTTCCTGCACGGTCGGTGATGCCGCCACGTTGCGATACGACGCCATCGCGTCGATGACCAATTCCGTCCCGCCCTCGACTGCCTCGGTGCGGATGGTTCGGAGCCCGAGTCCGGCCAGGTCGAGGAGCACGGTCGGCGCGGCGAGACGCAGCCTCATCAACGGCAAAAGCGACTGCCCGCCGGCGATCACCTTCGCTTCATCGCCGTGCTCGGTAAGCGCGCTGATTGTCTCCTCGATCGAGGTGACGGCGACATAGCGAAACGGGGCGGGAATCACTGCGACACTCCGTCCACGGAAGCCCCCTCGGCCGACAGCACGGCCGAACCGTGCTCGGCGGCCCACCGGACGGACTCGACGATCATTTGATAGCCGGTGCAGCGACAGATGTTGCCTTCGAGGGCATCGCGGATCTCGTGCTCGGTCGGGTCGGGGTTCTCGGCCAACAATGCGGTGGAGGCCATCACCATTCCGGGAGTGCAGTAGCCGCATTGCAGCCCGTGGCGTTGACGAAACCCTTCCTGCACAGCGCTTCGTCCGTCGAACGGTCCGTCGACTCCCTCTATGGTGCGGACCGACCGACCTTGCGTTTGTACGGCGAGCACGGTGCAGCTCTTCACCGCGTCACCGTCGAGCAAGACCGTGCACGCGCCACAGTTCGACGTGTCGCAACCCACGTGCGTACCGGTGAGGCGCAGGTGTTCACGTAAGAGGTGCACCAACAGGGTGCGGTCCTCGACCTCGGCGCGAGCCGATCGGCCGTTTATGTTGACGTTGACCACGGTCGTCGGATGCTCGGAAATGTTCATGATTGTCCTTGCGGGCCGACACCGGATTGCACGGCACCGGATTGCATGGCCGCCCAAACCTTTTCTGGGAGGAGTGGCATGTCGAGATGTTCGACACCGAACGGGCTGAGCGCGTCGATGACCGCGTTCACGACTGCGGCCGGAGCCCCGACGGCGCCGGATTCACCGATGCCCTTGGCTCCGAGCGGATTGTTCGGACAAAGCGTGGTGATGCGCCCGGCGACGTACGACGGGAGATCAGGGGCCGACGGGATGAGGTAGTCGACGAGCGTGCTGGTGAGCGGCTGGCCGGTTTCGTGGTCGTAGACGACTTCCTCGAACAACGCCTGGGCAATGCCCTGGGCCACACCACCATGGACCTGGCCTTCGGCCAGCAGTGGGTTGATGACGGTGCCGCAATCGTCGACCAACACCATCGACTCGATACGAACCTGACCGGTGCGCCGATCAACGGCGACGACGCAGCCGTAGACCCCCGATGGGTACGAGAAATTGGGCGACTCCTGGAAGAGCCGCTCTTCCAGCGAACCGGCAAGGAGTTCGGGGGGAAGTCGAAGGGGTTGGAAGCTGGCCCACGCCACGTCGCCCCAAC
>JAYSTV010000377.1:0-6980 GCA_043719425.1 Acidimicrobiia bacterium
GATCCAGCGCTACGAAGCGACCGACTACGCCGGCGTCAGCTTCGCCCGCCTCGTCGAGATCGCCGAGGCACTCGAACTCACCATCCACTACGACGTCCGTCTCACTGAGGCGAGTTGACCACCTCGAACGTGCGACCTGCAATCAGACGCCGTGCTCGCTCACGTCGTCGGGGTTTGCGAGACCGGTCATCGTCCATCGCTCAATTGCGGCGCGAGGAACGACAATGCGTCGACTGCCGAGGCGGACGCACCGGAGGCCAGAACGCGTCGTCAGGAACTCATTGGCGAGGCTGTAAGAGAGCGTACGAACGATGCCGAGGACGGCGGCTGCCTCCTCGACGGTGAGGAAGGGTCGGTCGATGGCGGGCGAAAGGATGGGGACGGATCGGGACACGAGGACCTCCACGGGTGGGTGCGGTTGCGCGGTGCCGAGCTTCCCGGCGGTTGCATATCCGCTCCCGAGATCGCGTCCGCAGATTCAGCTCCACACCTCACCGATTCGCCCCGAAACTGGCCTGGCGGAACGATCATGTGTGAACGTCGCTGTCTTGACGCCGCCGCGAGGATCAGCTCACCAGAACGTTGCGCGTTTCGGTTACGCGTTGGGCCCTCGGGAAGTCATCGTTCGCGTTTGCGTGCCGTTGAGACGGTGGCTCAGGAACCGCACGGCGCTTCTGATCCCGGTGATCGCCACGATGGCGTGCTTGCCGAATCGGAATCGGCGGTAGGTCACGTCGAGGCCTTCGTGGCGGTACTTGTCGACGAGCTTGTCGACGTCGGCGATTGCTGGGTACTGGTCTCGTACTGCGTGGTAGAGGTAGGTGGGAGCTGTTGGTGTCGCCTGTCCCAGGCGGATTGATTCGAGTGCGTGACGCATTCCGGGGATGTCCAACAAGCCGGGCACGGTCAGATGTTCGCGGAGTCGAACGAAGGGGAAACTCAGCAGGAGTTGCTCGACTCGCATGTCTGCGGCCGCCGCGATCATCGACTTGTTGCGCGGCGTGAAGACGGACAGGTCGATCTCAGGAAAGGCTCGGCTCCTCAAATCACGGGTCACGGCGCGTCGCTGTTCCACTCAGTCAGAGCTTGGGACGCCGCAGGCGCGTTCTTCGATCTGCCGCATGACGACCGCATGACCGTGGCGATGCCCGACACGGGCTACCCGTGCGGGTGCCAGCCGCACGAGGGGGAACGACTCGCGTCGTCTCTCGGCAGTTGCACCGACAGGTTCTGCGATGCCATGCACGCGTACTACCGAAGAATGGGTGATCTCAGTGCTCGGGTGATGTCTCTCATGGCGGCCGCTCTCGGCCTTCCCGGCGACTACTTCGAACCATTCATCAGTGCACATACGAGCACACTGCGCCTGATCGACTACCCGCACTCGACCGTCCCGCCACTCGCCGGCCAGCTCCGAGCCGGGGCGCACACCGACGACGTCGCGCTGACGATCCTGCGCCAAGAGCACTCGGCGGGCGGCCTGGAGGTCATGTCAGCTGATGGACGGTGGGTCGGCGTGGCGTCGGTCGACGATGCGTTCGTGGTGAACGTTCGGCGACTCCTTGGCCCGCTGGACGAACGACCGGTGGCGTTCCACGCTCCACGGCGTGATCAATCCGCCACCAGACGCTGGGGCGTCGACTCGTCGCCGCTCCTCGCCTTCTTCCACACCGTGAATTGGGACGCCGAGATCGCCTGCATAACGACCTGCTTGAGCCTGGGGAGACAGCGAAATACGCCCCTCCGCGCCGGTCGCCACCTGATGGCGAAGTTCGTCTCGGCCGTGACGTAATTCAATGGCGCGGGAAGTGCGGCCGTTCCAAGAGGTCGGTGTTGTCTGACCACTGATCGATCGTCCCTGTGAGTGCCTGCGTCCGGAGACCATCATCGGAGATTGCGGCCAGGCAGGCATCGACGAAGCGGTTGGATCGCAAGATCTTCGCCGGGCGGGTATGGAACTGCACGAGGTTGGCGGTGACCGGCTCGCACACCCCGATTGCGTTGAAGCGCTCGGCGACGAGGAGGTAGGCGTCGCCCAGCGCATCCTCACGCTCTGGAAGGTTGCGTGCGGAGATCGCTGCGCGCAGATGAGGCTCCAGAATCGACCCGGCCTGGAGCTGCATGAACGCAGTTCCGAGCCACTTCGGGTAGGGCGCATACCGGCGTTCGATCAAGAACGCGAGGCGCATGATGTCGCGTACTTGACGGGCCGCGATGACGGCCGACCCAAGATCGTCACCCACACTGGCTGCGCGGGCGACGAACGGCTCCTCTTGGGCAATACGCTGCCATTGGCAGGCGAGCGCCCACAGCCAGACGTTGTGCGGGTACCACCCAAGCATTGATCGTGCCGCCGTCAGCTCGCCAGTGCCGTCATGGAACACCTCGCCGGAGGTGACCTGCAGGAGGAGCTGTTGCGGTGTCCGCTGCCAGTCATCGAGCGAGGGTTCCGGACGCGGGTCAACACCGAGCTGCTGAACAAGGAAGTCCGAGACCGTCATGACCTCGACCCAGTGCCGGGGCCTCACGGCGTCCCAACCGAACCGGGTCGGCCAACCTCCATACTCATTAGGCAGGTTGGTATCGACCGTCGCGCGAACCCGCTCCACGTCATCGGGGGCAACCAACACGTGCAGGTGCGGTCCCCACCCATGATCGGTACTGCGCTCCGTGTCGTAGCCGACGACGTCGGAACCCCACCCCAGCCGTCCGGCCGCATGCGGGGCGTCAACGAGCTGCGCCACCACATCGCGGTAGTACCCACGTGCCAACTCGATACCTGAGACGAACGCCGGCATGTGCACGCGATCGTAGAGAGCGCGGTCGCGTTCCGCCTCGAACCTATCGGCGAGTTCGTCTTGCCGGTCACGGATTTGCTGGATCGTGCAGGGTCCGCTCGCACTGCGGATTTCAGCCTCGAGTTCAGCGCGGGCATCGGCGCGGTCGGCCTTAGTCGCCTTGCTGAGCTTCTTGATGTCGGACCACTTCTTCGTCCCCATCGGTCAACCCGTGATCCCATCCCGAGTCGCCCGAAGGTCAACGAGGAACGCTTCGAGTTCCTCGTCCGATTCGAAGATGTCCTCGCCAGCCCATTCCTCGGTGGACACCATCGGCTCCACGCCCTGCGCCGCGGCAAGCTCATCGATCGTCGTCGGACGAGTCGAGCGCAGTGTGACGGGAGCGGTTTTTGGCGTCATGTCTTCGACTTCAATCGTACGTGTCGCCTCCTGGCTGGTGGCACCGCATTTCGGCTGCGCTGAGACTCCCGCAAGGGCGAACAAACCGTCTTTCGTTTATTTCGTTCGTGCCGTAAGCTGTTGCAATGGCTCGCACGACCGACCAGACCCTCGCCCGTGAGGCGCTCGACGCGCTTCGTAACTGCAAATCCGTCAGGCTCAGCGTCCGTGGCGGCCAAACAGTGCGGGTACCCGACAGCGCACTCGATAGCTTCCTCGCCACCCTTGAGGCAGTCGCAGACGGGTCGACCGTGGAGGTCGTTCGAACCGAGGCGGAGGTATCGACGCAACAAGCCGCACGCATCTTGAACGTCTCCCGGCCAACTGCGGTTCGGTTGTTCGATACCGGCGAGATCACGTCTCACAAGGTCGGTTCGCACCGCCGCGCCAAGCTCAAGGACGTTCTCACCTACCGGGACACCGAAGCAGCACGCCGCCGAGCAGTGCTCGACGAGATGGTTCGAGACGCCGAAGACATGGGCCTCTACGACATCGAACCTCTCCCGTTCCGACGCTGATCGGCCCGCAACAAGATGGCGTCGAAGGAAGTTGTTGTTGTCGACGCCGACGTTCTGATTCCCGTCCTTGCGTGCGACTTCCTGTTGACCGGGCTCGATCTCGCGATCTACGAACTGGCAGGGTCACGAATCGTCCTCGAGGAGGTCGAGCGGGACCTCCTCGCCGACTTCCCAGGTCAAGATCCAGCTCGACTCGCCGTGCGTGCCCAGCAGATGCGCTTCGCACTTCGGAACAGCATCGTGCGCGACGCCAAGCCAACCGAGGCCGTCGACACCGTCAACGCGAAAGACAGACATGTGGCCATGGCCGCAATCACGTCACGAGCAAACGTCGCGGTGACGAACGATCGGCGACTACGACGTCAGCTGACCAACGCGCTCCCGAAGTTGTCACCGATGAGCATCGACCAGTTCGCACTCCACCTATTTCAACGAGACGTTGACGCGCTGGATGCAATCCTGGACACCATGGCTGCGAAGCGAACCAGACCGCCGATGACCGTCGACGTCCTCGTCACGCGCATGTCCGGCGCGTTCCCAAAGTTCGCGACGAAGTCGAGGGACACGAGATGAAGGCCGAGGCCACAACGGGACACCAGCGACAACGAACGCTCATCGAAGCGGCAAGAGCCGGAGATGTCGAATTGGTGCGGAAGCTACTCCGTGAGGGAGCGGACCCAAATGGGCGTACGGGCACGGGCAGGTTCGACGACCCCCCACTGGCTTACGCAGTCGAGTGCGGCTCGCTCGAGTGTGCGAGCGCCCTTATCTACGCAGGAGCCGACGTCAACGCCGAACTTGGGTACCTCTGCATTGCTGCACGGTCCCCGGGGGTGACGATGCTTCGGCTCCTGCTTGGCGCGGGCGCCGACCCGAATTGGGGCGACGACGTCACGACCCTCTGCGAGTCCATTGCGCGAGGAGCGGGAGATGTCGACAACGCAGCCGCCATGCTTCGCGAGCTACGAGAACATGGCGCCGACATCGACAGCGGGCGCAGGTTTCCCTACCTCTGGAGTGCAGCACAGTCGGGCGATGCCGACGCCGTCGAAGCGCTCCTTCTCGCCGGCGCGGACCCGAAGATCCAACCCAACCCTCTGGGCGGAGCAGTGTGGGGCACCGGCGCCCTGGAGAGTGACCAACAAACCGCCCGAACCATCGACCTGCTCATTGCCGCCGGGTGCGATCCATTCGTGAAGGACGAGAACGGCCTCACCCTCATGCACGGCGCACTGATGCCGTACAGCCACGGGAAAGGATTGGAGTCAAGCGACGGGATCAACATCGAGGCAGTCCGCGCCCTGCGACGCCACGGACTCTCACTCGACATCACCTTTCCCGATGGAAGGCGACCGCTTCACGTCGCAGCCGACGAACCCGATCCAGTCGCCGTCGATGAGTTGCTCGAGGCCGGCGTAGAACTCGAAGATCAAACCCCGACCGGTCAGACGGCGCTTACGCTTGCGACTGCCCGGAAAAGAGAGTTCGAAGCATGGGCAGAACGGCGCATCGAAGCGCCGCCAGGCTCCGAAGACGAGAGCTTCCGGGAGGCCTTGATCACCTCGATGATCCCCGATGCCGACCGCACGATTGCACTTCTTGCAGGGGACCGGATTAACCCGAATTTGCTAACGGATTGCTAACGGAACTGTGCAAAACAGGCCGAAACGGGCCACTACCCGCCGACACGGCGATTCGCGAAACCCCAGCTCAGACACCATTTCCCATCACCCGACACCACCAGAAAAACGCCAAATGACGGTTTTAGGTCCTGGTGTCGAAAGACGTGCAGGTTCAAGTCCTGTCGCCCGCACAAGCTTGTGACCAGGGAAACAGCGGTTGGCGTTCAGTCAGCCGGTCGCCGGACTCTCAGCACGTTTCGCTGGACAACCGAGTTACAGCCGACCAACGACTCAAGATCATGGTGAGTTGTCAGCAACTCGATGGTCTCAAGCACGGTGGCAACTCGCTGGTCGTCTGGGCGGAGGACAACGATTCCCGAATGACTCCCCGGCGGATACGAGCGCACATCGCCGAAACCACGGTCGAGTGTGATCAGCAATCGATCCTCCGCAGAGGCTGCTTCAAGTACGGCTGGATCGTCCCGTCCGCCAAGAGACTCTTCGAGAACCGAGTCGACGTCGAACTCGAGGCCCCGTAGGAACTCCAACACGGCGGACGGGATGTTTTCGTCGAGCTTCAGCTTCACCGATCACCGGCGAGCGGCAAGATTTCTTCGCGAGCCAATGCAGCGCCGTAAGACGCCGCAGCACGCACGGCGTCTCCGGATAGGGACGGATACTGGAGTCCAATCTCCTCGGCGGTCATCCCGTCGCCGAGACAGTCAAGTACTACGCTGACCGGGATCCGCGTCCCCTTTAGACAGGCTTGGCCGTGACACACCAGCGAGTCAACGGTGATCAGGGAAAGCACGTCGGCGTTCACCGTCCCAGTTTGCCTGATCGCTACAACGTTGCGCACCATCGAACATCGATCGAGAAGAGTTCCGCTTGGTCGTCGGGCCATAGTCAGAGCGACGGCTCTTATTTTTCGTGCGTACCTTTCCAGATCCGATCGTTTCTTCTTTCCACATCCGATGCCCACTTATTGATCCGATGCGTGAACCTTCGTCGGTGCCCGAGAGGCCGTTGATGATCGGTCCCCAGGCGACGCCGAGCCGTCGGGTGAGTTCGTCACGGAGGTGCGACTCGTAGACGTAGCCGGCGGTGAGCGAGTGGGCGTAGAGGTGGCGAGCGTCGAGAGTGCGCCATCGGCCGTCGTCGCTGCTGCGAACCATGTTGGGCACGAGAGCGTGGGTGTGGAGGTGCGGGTCGGCGGCGCGGCTGGTGCGGTGACGGAAGGCAGCGGCGATGAACCCATCGGCCGAGACTTGCTCGGTGCCGTTGTGTCCTCGCCGGGACACGGCGGCTGTGCGTTCGAGGTACCCGAGCGCGGCATCGACGGCAGCGTCGTGAGCGGCTGTGATCTCGGCTGTCATCTCCGGCGAGCCAAGGGCGAAGGCGAGCGAGACGGATTTCGGTGCACGGAAGGTGAGGTCGAACGCAGGAATCTTGCGGTTGGCCGACTCGTTGAGCGGCGCGTCGGTGATGGGGTGTCGACCAGCGAGCACGGCGGTGAGTTGGGCGGGTTCGAGTTCGCCGTCGATGCCGAGGAGTTCGTGGGTGTGGGTCCATCGGCCGGGTTCTTCGCCGATGGCGTAGTCGCC
>JAYSTV010000378.1:0-17003 GCA_043719425.1 Acidimicrobiia bacterium
ACAAACGTGTTGTCCCCACGTGCCGGTAGCCACGGATGCGTGGCAAAGGCGAGCGTTCCGTTCGTTCCTTGGACCTCGAACCGAGCGGTGTTGCCGTACGTTTCCGCCGTGTGGATCGTCGCCAGAACTCCGCAGTCGAAGTGAACGACGGCGGCTGATTCGCACACATTGCCGTCGCTCGTCGACGTCGTCCCGAGCGCCGTGAGGTCAAATTCAGCACACGCGCCTTCGCCGTTCGCGACGTCGACGGTGAGCTGTACGAGCGACGCCGGATAGCAGCCAAGGTTATAGATGGCCCCTTTCCCTTCGGGGTTCACGAGATGGGCGATGTCGGCGGCATAGCTCGCATGAATGGCCTTGAGCGCACCCAGCCGACCGTCGCCCAGCACCTCGACGAATCTGGCGATCACGGGGTGCGCGAGGTACATCAGTCCTTCAACAAAAAACACTGATCCGCGCACCGACGAAAGCAGTGCATCCGCCTGCTCCATGGTGACCGTCAGGGACTTCTCAGAAAGGACAGCCTTGCCAGCTTGCGCGGCGAGGATCGTCGCCTCATGGTGCACATGATTGGGTGTCCCGATGTAGACGACGTCGACGTCGGCCGCGGAGAGGGCATCTTCGAGGTTAGAAACGGCCCGGCTGATGCCATGTCGTTCACGAAACGAGTCGAGCCGAGGCCGATCGCGCCCGACAACGACGGTCGTGATCGAGCCGGGGCTGTCCGCGATGGCCCGGGCCATTGTGTCGGAGATGAAACTTGTCCCGAGAATGGCCCAGCGCAGCATGGCGTCATCCTTGCAGTGGTTCAGGTGGTTCCCGGCTGATTCGGTACCGCGTGATTGTTCGGTCCGAATCCGTGAGCACTGAGAACGGCTGAACATTCCGTAGGATCACGCGATGCGAGTTCTCGATCTTTTCGACAACTCGACGTCAGTGATCGCGTTTCCAGGCGACACGACGATCACCGCACGTCAACTGACCAACGATGGGCGGCGATTGGCGCCGCAGCCGCGAGCTCGTGGCCTGGGGCGGGGTGAGCGTCGCCGTGCAGTTGCCGAATTGCTTGGCCTACCTTCTCGTTGCTTGTGCGGCACGTTTGGAATGTCGAGCCTGACCGCCGCGCTAGCGGGGAACTGTCGCGTCCTCACGACGGATTACTTCGAGCCATCTGTCACCGGCCCGAGCCTGTTCGATGCTGAGCTCACGGATCGAGCATTCGAAGGCGAATTGTTTCGCACGGGTGACGCCGCCAGCACCGACGGTGATACTACGTTCACGTATCTTTCGCGACTCGGTGATGCGATCCGCTCGCTCGGCTTCGAGCCCATGCCGACGAACTTCTCGACCACGCCCTCAACAATGCGGAGACCACGTCATGACCATGCAACTCGGAGTGTGTCTGGCGAGCCAGATCACCGACGTCGACTACGCCGTTCTCGCGGAAGAACTGGGCTTCGATGACTTGTGGTTCGCCGACAGTCAGATGATTTGGTCCGATGTGTACGCCACGATGGCGCTCGCCGCAGCACGGACGTCGCGCGTTCGCATCGGCACTGGTGTCGCCGTTGCCGGCACCCGTTCGGTAGCCGTGACGGCGGCCGCGCACGCGACGATCAACGCGATTGCGCCCGGCCGGGTGTTCTGCGGCATCGGAACGGGAAACACGGCGATGCGAGTAATGGGTCACCGTCCGATGCCGATCGCCGAGTTCGAGTCGTACATCGAGTCGCTGCGTCCGTTGCTCGGTGGTGAGGAGGCGCCGCTCACGTGGCGTGGACGGACCGCGCCCGTTCAACACCTCATGCCCGAGCACGGGTTCGTGAACTTCACCGATCCGATCCCGCTCTACGTCTCGGGCTTCGGACCGCGGGCTATGGCCCTTGCCGCGAAACACGGCGACGGATTGGTGATGTCGGTACCGCCCCAGCCAGCGGCTGTCGAGCGCGTCTGGCAGCGGCTGAGCGCGGCGGGTGCCTCGGCCGGTCGGGTGATCTCGCCGGCGGACTACTTCACATGCACACTTACGACCATGTATGTTCTCAGCGAAGGCGAGTCGGTCGATAGCGACCGGGTGCGAGCCGGAGTCGGCGCGTTCGCGATCGCCGGGCTGCACTACGCCTACGAGCAGTGGCGTGAGGCGGGGTCTCCCGACACGCCCGGCCGATTCAGCTTCTGGGACGACTACGTGGCCATGCTTGCGGATGTCGATCCCGCCAGAATCCACCTTCGTGTGCACCAAGGTCACAACTGCTGGGTGCTCCCTGAAGAAGAACGGTTCATCACCAAGGAACTGATCGAGTCGTCGTGTCTCGTCGGAACGCCTCACGAACTCGCGGACCGTCTGCGCACATTGGAATCAGCTGGCCTCTCGCAACTGATGGTGCTTCCGCCATTGGACGCCAAGGAACAGGTCCTCACCGATATCGCAACGAGGGTGATGCCGCTACTGGTGTGAATCGGTGGCAATCCATGGAGGTCGGCGAACAGGGGCGACGCGTAGGGATGTCCGAATTGCGATTGATCTGCATACAGAGCGGCTGACGTTTGTATTCCCTCGTCAACCATGAGCAGCTGTTCGTAAGAAGGTGCGATGGGTTCGTGAATCGGAGCAGGAAACTCGTCAGGAACCGACGACAGGTTGCCAGCCGACCTTGGCGTTGCCGAACTGGGTGTTGGCCGTCACCTGTCCCTTCTGGATCCCGACGAAGTTCATGCCCCGAAGGGCGAAGGTTGCCCCCGTCAGATCGATCTTCGTCCAGGTCCACTGCGTGACCACGGCGGTCATCGGGTTCGTCGGATCTTCGTCGACCGGGCCGCTGAGCACACTCGACACGATGTAGGCCATCTGCTTGTTGGCGGCCATCAGCGCGGTCCGCCAGGCGATGAGACCAGCCGCGGTGGCCGGCTTGCCGTTGTATTCGTAATCCGGACCAATAGCGGCAGTGATCATTACTGCGATTGCGGCTTGTTGATCGGGTGTCTCCGTGTTCGTGCCCGAGAACACGGACTCGAAGAATCCAACGGTGGCGTTGAACGGCGAGGACGGCAGCGCTGATTGTGCGATCGTCATCGGCAGTGCGGTGATACTCATGGTGTTCCTTCTTCTGGGTGAACGCGACGACGGGCGAGCGATGGACGAACACGGGCGGACAGTCGACCGATCGGCACCCCGGCCAGCAACACGAGACCAGCGATGGCGCCGACCCACGGCAGTGAGAGGCTTCGACGAGAGGTTCGTGCGGCCCGACTCGTGATGCTCGTGGCCAACAATGACCTTTGCCCGGCACCGCTCGTGGCGGCACAGATCGTCGGCATCGAGTCCGGTGGGTCCACAGCATTCGCGGCGGACGGACAGTTGGCGGTGACGAATCGTTGGATGCCCATTGACACCTGCAGTGAATAATCAGTGGACATACGAAGTTGAGGGCCGAGCGGATCGTCGGGATTCAGAATCGAATCAAAGGCCACGCCAGCGGGGGTGTTCGCGAACCATGGCAGCTGTTCGCGCTCGGTCAGGACCTGTCCTTTGCGGCCCGTGGCGATGAATGGTGTAAACGGCTGGCCAGCTGTCTGATGACACGACATGCACGACGATTCCTGGTTGTCGAGTGGACCCACCAGTCGACCCGCCCATCCACGGTGCGGTGGCACAGAAGCGAGAACGGGGTCGTCGTTCATCCACGTCTGCTGCAGCGTGGCTCCAGCGTCGACCATCGACGGCGTGATTCCGGGGTCGTTGCCCCACATGAGGCCGATGGGAACCATACGTTCCCATATGGTCGCCCCCGGCGCTTTGGCGGTGTAAGCAAAGGTGCCGTAGGCCCAACCGTTCGGCAATCGATCGTCGCGAACGGCAACGTCCATCTGCACCAGGCTCACCGTCCTCGTGGCACGAGCGGGATCGACGGGCGCCGCCGTCACGCTTTCGGGTGGCGGGACTTCGGCCACGACGTTGGCGTCCCACTGAAACGTTCCGGAGAGAAACGGCACGTCCGCCGGGTCCGCTGTCGAGAAGAGGAGCTTGTAGACCGCGGTGCCGTTGGGGAACGAATTCGGGCCCTTCACGTTGGGGTTCAGCGAGTTTGGGTCGGGGTTGTTTGGGTCACACCACACTTGCCCGATCGCCCAACCGCCGGGTGCATTGAAGGCACCGATCGACCAGGTCTGCTCGCGCTTGCCATCGAGCACGCCCGAAGGTGCGGCACGTTCTTGCGTGAGGCCGTGGATGAACTCGCGTCCGTTCGGGCCGGGGTCGAGCCATGGCGCGTGGAACCACGGTCGCACCGCGTTCTTCTGGGCGATCCAGCCACTTTCGATGTTGCCCTCGGTCACGTAGCCGTAGATGGCCTCCACGTAGGCCCGGGCGCCATCGCTCGTGGCGAGAGCGCCGACGGGCACGGCCATCCATGGACTCTGCTCAGCGGCGAACGAGTCCGGGTACACCTGGCTCAGTTGGAACGTGGATCCGCCGTAGCCGGGTGGGGGCGCTCCGTTGCCCTCATCGTGAAAGTTCTTGAACGTCCCTCTCGTGCAGTCGCGTGCGGCCGTTCGGTCGGCGGCCGCACGCGCTGATGCACCGAGCACTACCGGAAGAACGAGGGTGCAAGCGACGACCAGCGCAAGCGCAGGTCGTCGCACCGTTCAGCCGATCTTGCGGAGGAGGCGGCTGGAGGCGGAGCCGGTCACGAACAGCTCGCCGCCTTGATCAATCCGTTCGATGTACTCGGGGTCCGACGACGTTGCCGCGTTGGCCCGATCGAGGTCGGCTAGGGATTCAGCGTTGAGTATCCAGCCGAGCCCAGCCCATGGACCGAAGAGCGGTCGAACCATCGTGCTGTTCAATCCCGTGAGCTTGAAGACGAGAGCGTTCATGTCGGCGCCCCAGGCCATTGCATCAGCAATTCGTCCTGGTGCGCACTGAGCCTGGACGACTTGGACGTAGTTCCCCAGATTGGCATCGCCATGCGCCGTCACGACCTGCGAGATGCTGTCCTGGACCGGCCCTTCGAAGTACCCCCGCGCGCTGGCCACCAGGTTTGCGTAGTTCCGGTCGGCTTCGAGCTTGGCCAAGAGGGCGCCGTTCTCCGCCAACGACTCGACGCGCATGCTCCAACCAACGTCGGCCAGTGACCCGCCGTAGACCGTGCTCCAGGTGGCGATTGGTTTCCCGGTTGTCTTGCTGGCGTATGCCGCGGCCTCCAGCGAGAACGCAATGGCCGCTGGCACGTGATCCGCGTGGATCGTGGCCGTTTTCGAAAAGAGGTGCATCCGTCTTCTCCTTCGTCGATGTTCCTGACGGTGTATCCGTCACGACTCCGACGGCGAGTGGTGCGCCAGCGAAGAGGGTGGAACGACACAGAGCATCCGAGATCGGTTGTTACAGCTGCGCGTCACCTTCGAGCAGGCCTCCGTTCGGACAGTCAGCCCCTGCTGTGCGTAGAGTCACGGCCGGAGGAACCACGATGGAGTTCAAGGTGCTCGGCCCGCTCGAGGTCGTGGGTGCCGGCGGCACCTCAATACAACTTGTGAGCGCGGCCCAGCGGCGCCTGCTGAGCCTCCTGGTACTTCGGGTCGGAACGACGGTTTCGTCGGACTTTCTGGCCGATCGACTTGAGCTCAGCAGCGGGGCGCTGCGGACATCGCTGAGTCGGCTCCGTCGCATCGTCGGCTACGACGTCCTGATCACCGCCCCGCCGGGCTATCAGCTGCGAAGTTCGCGTGTCGACGCGAAAGAGTTCGAGCGGCTCGTCGCGACCTCGACATCGGCCACCGACGGGCCGGCCGACACCGCCCGCGCCCGTGCTTTGGTCGATGGACTAGCGCTTTGGCGTGGACCCGCATACGCCGAGTTCACCCACGAGGACTGGGCGGCGGGTGAGGTACTTCGGCTGAGCGAGCTACGCGCCGCAGCCATCGAAGAGCTCGCCGAACACTGGATCGCCATCGGCTCATTCACCGCGGCGATCGTCGAGCTCGAAATGCTGATTGCCGCCGAACCGTTCAGAGATCGTCCGCGCGGCCTCTTGATGCAAGCACTCGCCGACTCTGGTCGACGGGCCGAGGCGCTCCGATCATTTCAGTCCTACCGGAGCTTCCTGATCGACGAACTCGGTACCGAGCCTTCCGCCGCCGTAGTCGCCCTTGATCGGTCCATCGCCCTCTCAGGTTCGTCGGTGTCGGCGGTTGACCCCGACGCTCGTCCGGGGTCGGCGATTCGCGTCCTGAATGCGGTCGCCGGGACAAAGCTCGACATCTCGGTGCCGACCGGTGTCGTCACGTTCCTCTTCACCGACATCGAGGGATCGACTCGTGCGTGGGGCCAACACCCGCGCGAAATGAACGACGCGTTGGCCGCCCACCATGAGATTCTCACTGGGATCTTCGCCGTGAACGATGGGTATGCATTTGCGTCGGGGGGCGACGGGTTCTGTGTTGCCTTTGCCGATCCGGCCGGGGCGGCCACGGCCGCCGTGCAGGCCCAACAGGCGCTTCACGCTCACAGTTGGCCCGCCCCGCTGCACTTGCGTGTCCGAATGGGTCTGCATGCCGGCATGGCCTTCGAACGCGCGGGTGACTACTTCGGACCGACGCTGAATCAAGCAGCCCGATTGATGAGTGCCGGACATGGTGGCCAGGTCCTCGTTTCGGGAGCGGTGCGCAGTCTCCTCCGTGATGATCTGCTTCCCGCCGGAACAACGTTTCGACCGCAGGGCGCCCATCAGCTGCCGGACATCGTCGATCCGGTCGACGTGTTCGAGCTGGTCGTCGAGGGTCATCTCACGATCGACCGACCACTTCGGACGATCCCTGTCGCTACGTCGCTGCCTTCGATCCGTTCCTCGATGATTGGCCGCCACGAGGAACTTCGCATGATCGAGACCCTGTTCGAGTCACACCGATTGGTCACGGTGGCCGGTTCCGGTGGTTGCGGCAAGTCGTCGCTTGCTCTCCGCGCCGCGCATCGGCTCGTCTCCCGCTTTTCGTCGGGCGCCTTCACCGTCGATCTCACGACCGTTGATGATGCCAACCTTCTCGCGCCCTCCATCGTTCGTGCCCTCCGGCTGGACCCCGGCCTGGTTCCGTCCGAGGAGGCTCTTGTTTCGGAGCTGGCCGGGAGATCGATGCTCATCGTTCTGGACAATTGCGAACATCTCGCTGATCCTGTGGCCGATCTGGTCGATCGACTCTTGGAGGTGAATGGCCCCTCGATGCTCGTGACGAGTCGCGCTCGACTCGACGTCGACGGCGAGCGAGTGATCCACTTGGGGCCTCTTGATCATGTCGGCGCCGACGGCCTGAGTGAGGGTGCGATGCTGTTCATCGAACGAGCGTCGGCGTCGGGACTGCGCATCGACTCTTCGGTCGACGGAATGGTCGAGATCGAGTTGCTTTGTCAGCGCCTCGACCACTTACCGCTCGCCATCGAGTTGGCGGCCGCGAACTCCCTCGGCTTATCCCCTCACCAATTGCGCCTGGAAATGGAACACAACACCAAGGCCGGGTCGACCAGTCCCGCTCGTCGTCGTGCGGGACGGCGCTGGACGACTGTCGACGAGATGGTCGACTGGAGCTACCGGCTTCTCGATCCTGTTGCTCAGTCGCTGCTTCGTGGCTTCGCCCCGTTTCGTGGGCCGGCATCCGCGGAAATGGTCCGAAAGGTATGGGCGCCGGATAGATCGAATCAGGACTTTCTGGCCGTCTTGGCGCAGCTGTCCCGACTCAATCTGATCGCGGTCGAGTCCTTTGCCGGCGAGAGCCACTATCGACTCTTGGAAACCGTCCGTACGCTTAGTATTGACAAGGCCGATCAGGCTGGCGAACTCGTCACCCTGCGGAGAAGGCATCGTGACGCGTATCTCGCGTGGTCGGAGGAGGGCTCGCCGATCCAGCGGGCGAGGTCGTCGATTGGAGCGATTCGCAATGAACAGCAGATCGGTAACCTGCGCGCCGCCCTCTCGTTCTCGTCGGAGATCGGCGAACTAGACATCGTGAATCGCCAGGTGTACGCGCTGACCTCATTGTGGTTTCTCCTCGGCCATGCCAAGGAGGGCACGCGATGGCTCGACGCAGGCTTCGATGACGGCTCACTTGACCGGACGGTCACGTTGATGACGGCGTTGTATGCCCTTTGTGATTGGACGTCCTTCGACCGGGCGCGTCTTCGCGCCCTGGAGCTCGTCGGTGACCGCAACGATGAACTGGCTCGCTACGCCCTTGGCTTTTGTGGAGTCGCCGAGGTCATGAACCCTCAACGCGGAATTGCGTGGATCACTGATGGGCTCGACCGACCTGGAGAGATCAGCGTCGAGGCGGAGTTCGCCCTACACAACTTCGCGGGCGAACTCCTCCTGATGAACGATCGCCTGGATGAGGCGCGGTCGCATTTCGCTGCGGCATCGCACTTCATTGGGCCGGACACGGACTCGTTTTGGGGCGGATCGGTGTTGGCGAACACGGCGTTGCTTCTCATCCTGGCGGGTGAACGAGACGAGGGCCTCCTCGTCGCCCGGCGTTCGCGCACCGGTAGCGCCATCTCGTGGTTGGGTGACTCGCGATCCACGGCCGTGGAGTCGGTGGGCTTGAGCATGGGCGGTGAGTGGCGTGCCGCCGCTGAGCTCCTTTTCGATCTTGTCGACAGGCTCACCGCGGCGAGCCATCAAGCCGCCACGGTCAGCGAGCCGTTTGGTGCGACCGCGTATTTGTTGGCCCGCGCCAAGCGACCGGAAAGCGCGGTTGCGATACTTGGCTATTTGCGGTCGAACGGTTTGGAGAGTCGGGCGCCGTGGCAACTGGCGATTTACCGCGCGGCGCGAACCGAACTGGACCCACGCCGGGCCACGCCGTTGCCGGCTTCGACCCAGTCGCTCGAGGAGATGGTGGCTCTGGTCCGATCGGAACTCGAGGACCTGACGTAGGTGCCCCGGCTACCCGACCCCTGCGGCCCGGAACTGCACGGAGACGCGCGGACCGACCTTGCGGGTTGTCTTGGGGATCGAGTGCTCCCAGGTCCGCTGGCAGCTTCCGCCCATGACGATCAGATCACCGTGCTCGAGCGAGAGCCGCAGCGACGAGCCGCCGCCGCCCCGAGGCCGCAGGGCAAACGTGCGCGGGGCTCCGAGGGAGACGATGGCGACGATGGTGTCCTGGGTCGCCCCTCGGCCAATTGTGTCGCCATGCCAAGCAACACTGTCGCTTCCGTTTCGATACAAGCACATGCCGGTGCTCGTGAGGTCCTCGCCCAGCTCTTGGCGGTAGTGGGCGGACAGCAAGGTGCGCGCTCGGACGAGTGCGGGCCACGGAACGGGTTCTTTCGAGCGATACAGACACAGCAGCCGGGGTACATCGACGATCGAGTCGTACATCTGGCGTCGCTCGGCCCTCCATTCCGGCATGACGAGAAGCTCGTCGAGCAGGTCAAAGCTATTGGCCACCCACCCACGTTGGATGTCGACCCAGGCGGTTGGTCCCAACTGAATCCGCTCGCTTCGCTTGAGCGAATTGAACGACACGCTGGCCTCGACGCGGGCATCCGGCTCCTGATGGACTGACCACAACGAAGCTTGGACACTAAAGCTCATTTCTCCAGGCTAGCAAGCCTGGGCGAACGTGCGTTTGTCAACGGCGAACTGATTGCTCGCGTTGCTCGGGCTACCGATTGCCACCGTTGACGAGCAGTGTCTGCCCGGTGATCCACGAAGCCGCGGGCGACGCCAAGAACACGACAGCGTTGGCCACGTCGTCGGGCGTGCCGAGTCGACCCAACGGCACGCCGAAGCGAGTCGCCAGTTTTGGAAGGTCCTCTTCCGTCGCTCCGAAGAACTCCATGAACACCTCGGTGGGCACCGGACCAGGGGCGACACCATTGACCCGAATTCCCCGAGGCGCAAGCTCCAGCGAAAGCGTGCGGGTGAGACTGTCGACCCCGGCCTTGGCCACGGCGTAGGGCCCATTGTTGGGGGAACCCTTCAGTGCCGCGCCGGATGAGATGTTGATGATCGAGCCACCGTCGTCGATCACGCGGGTCGCCGCACGAGCCCCGGTGAAGACCGCCCGGAGATTGACATCGAGCTGATAATCCCACTGCGCGTCGGGCATCTCGGCCAGGTGACGAGGTGTTCGATCGTCGGCCCCACCGGCGTTGCTCACCCACAGCGTGACCCGACCCATCTCGGCTTTGGCCCGCTCGGCGAGGTCATCGACGAAGGCGCCGTCGGTGATGTCGCCGGCGATCGCCAGGGCCCGTCGGCCGAGGCTGCGCACAACCTCGGCAACGCTATTGATCTCGTTTTCGCGACGAGCGGTGAGCACCACGTCGCACCCGGCCTGGGCAAGTGCGATGGCGATCCCTTCGCCGATGCCACGCCCGGCACCGGTGACAACAGCCACGCCGTTCGTCAGGGAGAAGCGGTCAAGCACTGTTTCAGTCATGTTGTGTCCCGTCATCTGGTTGCGAGTCGATCGATGACGGTAACGCCGACGGCGACCGCAACCCAATCCGGCCAGGCCTTCCCGGCCGATGCGATCAGATGGGGTGTTCGACGGCGTGCGCGTTCTTGTCGAGATACACGTTCGACGTGAGTCGCTCGGCGTGCACCGGGCCGTCCGTCCCGCGAGGGTCCCATGACACGCGCCGGTCGGGTAGGTCGGCGACACGCACGCCATCGACGCGAAGGATCCGCTTCAGCTCGCCACCGCGGTACAGCGTGGTCACGCGTTGGCGAGTGGTGGGTGTGAAGGTGATCCAGTCGGGGTCGTGGAAATTCCACAGCGTGTCGGCCAGAACCCGAGGAGTGAAGACCAACATGTTCGGTCCGCCGGACACGCCGAGGATGCCCGGATCGCCCGGCCCATTCGAGGCGAACTTCAGGACACCATCTTCGAACTCAGCGGAAAAGGAACGAGCCGCTGGAGCGCGACCCGCCACGACCACCGCGGTCTGTTGATACGTCTGTCCGTCGAAGTCGATGTACACCAAGTATTCGAAGGGGTACGGCCCCTGCACGGCACCGAATTCATCGAAGTCGAATGGCATTCCATCGGGTGCATAGCCCTGCAGGCGATCGTGCCAGACACCCCGCATAGCCATCAAGTTGGCGAAGACCGAACCATCCGGGGTCGTGCCTTCGGCGCGGGCCGCGGCGAGTGGATGAAGAGGGACAGTGTTCATCGAAGTCTCCAGTGATGGCGGCGAGGCGATAGGAACGAATTGGGGCGTTGGTCGAACCCGGTCGATAACTTAGGTCGATGACCGCTCCGCTTGCTGAGTTCCTGCAGACCGACGAGCCTTTCACCCGCTTGACTCTGCGGGGGTGGGTTCGTCGTCTCGATGCGTTGCGCGCCTACTTTCCCGACGGTTTCGAGGGCACCCTGGTCGTCGACGCTCCGGAACATCGCCTGCCCATGTTGCAATGGACGGCCCATGCGCTCAACCTCCACGGGTTCGTTGGCCAAGCGATTTCGATGTTCGCGCGTCACGATGCCGAGTGCGTCGAGCACGGGACCACGCTCCAGCTCGCGGCGAGCCTCGCCCAGCACGGAAAGTCGCTGCGTCAGGCTGGGCGATTCCGTGATTGCGATGCCAAGAATCGTCAGGCGCTTTCCCTCTTGAAGGAAGCGACCGATGGGCCCGCTTTGCTGCTGCGAGCAGTCACCCTCACCTGGCACGGAATGGCCCTGGCTCACCGGGGTGCCGACGCGGACTCCGAAGCGAGTTTCGACGAGGCCCTGTCGATCTTCAACTCTCGGTTCGCCGAATCGCATCGCGGCGTGGTCGCGGCGTTTCTCGCCCAGCGCGCACTGTGGCTCGACGATCCGGAGCAGGGGTTGATGCAAGCGGAGTTGGCCTGGAGCATTGCCTGGCCGTTGGAGGCTGATCCTGGGCACGCAGACAAGTGGGGCGCTCGGAAGATCTCGGCCTCGGCGGCTCGAAATCTCGGCGAGTCATTGGTCCGTCTCGGTCGTGTCGACGAAGGACGGCAATGGCTCCTTCGAGCGAAGGCGATGGCGACGGAAACGTGCTTCGTCGAAGAGATCATTCCGGGATTGCGGGCGCTAGCGATCGCGGCTCGGCTGAGCGGGCGGTTCGATGACGCCCGCCATCTTCTTGAGCAAGTGTGGCCAAGAACGTTGTCGGGTCCGTATCCGATGTACGAATGCGATTCGCGTCGTGAGTCGGCACAGTTGTATGACGCGATCGGCGACCACGAGAGCGCGACCAATGAACGAGCCTTGGCCAGGACCTTGGCCTACGGCGATGGTCCGCCATTCTCCTTTCGGGTGCGTGCGTGACCTTGCTCGGCAAACCGACCACGCATATTCCGGTAAACCGACCACGCTGCTCTCTTCGAACCTGCGAAACGGACCGGTCAAGACTTCAGCAAGATTTCTTAGGAGGGGACCACGACCACCGGGCACTTTGAATGGTTGACGACCTGGGTCGCGACGGATCCTAAGAGGAGCCCGACGAAGCCGCCGTGGCCGCGCGCCCCCACAACCACCATCGACGCGCCAGCGCTCAGATCCAGGAGCGTTGGAGCCGGAGGATCGTCGCTGACGAGTCGATCGAGCTCCTCCGGAACTTCCGCGCCCACCGTGGCATCGGCGATGGCATGGTCCAAGATGGCCACCGCCTCGTCTCTGATGGCGCCAGCGTCGGGGAGGAAGTACGGATCAGCAAACACCATGCTCGGATAAGTCCAACTGGTAACAGCGAGCACCCGGGTCGACCGAAGCTTGGCTTCCTCCAGCGCCCAGCGAAGAGCCGCCACGCTCGCGTTCGAGCCGTCAATGCCAACCACGATCGATCCAACGTTCATGGACCAAGCATGCGGTGAGCATTGGCTTTCCCCGTAGGGCCCAATGTCCTGTCCCGGCGGGCCTTCCGCCGCAGGTGGTCGGGTCCAATCGCCCTTTGGGGCGGTGCCCTTCGCTGCCCACGATGATGGCCATGACTACACCAACAGTTTCTACGGGTTTGTCTCCGAACGACTCCGCGATCGGCGTTGCCTTCATTGCGTTGATGACGGCGGGACTCGCCGCCGTCGTCGCCGTCGTCTCGTTCGGCTTCAGTGTGCGTGACAAAGGCGGCTCCACGGTGAAGACCGCCACAGCGCCGGCCGTGACCGAAGCTCGAGTGACGCTGACCGATTTCAAGATCCGTGCCGACCGCGATTCGTTTCTGGCCGGGCCGATCAAGCTCCGCGTGGCCAACAACGGAACGGTGAAGCACAGCCTGGTGATCGATGGCGTGGCGAAGACGGCCGAGATTGCGCCAGGAGCGTCGGTCAACCTCGATCTTGGTTCCTTGGAGCCCGGGACCTACAAGTGGTACTGCGCCGTCGCTGGCCATGTCGACGTTGGGATGACCGGTACGTTCACCGTTGTCCTCCGACCCGACGGCGCAGCACCCTCGGCGGCGAATGCCGATGGTTCGGTCACGGTGTCCACCGACGCGCCGAGAAAGGACATCGACGCCGCCCATGCCGCGGTGGTCAAGGCGTTCCTCGCCGGGCCCCCGGCCAAGACGGAAGGACTCGGCGGGCAGCCCCTGCAACCGACCGTCGAGACAGGCACGAAGGTCTTTGATCTCACCGCCAAGGTGGTGCAGTGGGAAGTTTCACCGGGCCAGCGGATGGAAGCGTGGACGTACAACGGTGTCGTTCCTGGGCCGCAGATTCGAATGAAGCAGGGGGAGACCGTGAAGGTCAGGATCAAGAACGACCTACCGGAATCCACGTCGATTCACTTTCACGGACTCGAGATCGCCGACAACAAACAAGACGGAGTGACCTTCGTGACGCAAGACCCGATCAAGCCGGGGCAAACGTATGTATACACACTGACTCCGCTGAACTGCGGGTCGCATATGTACCACTCTCACCACGCGGCCGACTCACAAGTTCCCCTGGGGCTTCTCGGTGGATTCATCGTGGACTGCACGACCACACCAGTCCCTGCGTTTGCTGCGCACGACACCGAGTACACGGAGATTCTGGCCGACGGCCCACTCGGCTTCTCCATCAACGGCAAGGGCTTCCCGGCGACCGCGCCGATCGTGGCAAAACAAGGCGAGAAGACATTGGTCCGCTTTATGAACGAAGGGCTCATCATCCACCCGATGCACCTTCACGGGCATCGTATGACGGTGATTGCCAAGGACGGCAACTTCCTGCCGCAGCCCTACGAGGTAGATACCCTGAACATCGCCCCGGGCGAGCGCTACGACGTGATCGTCACCTCTCTCTATCCGGGAGCGTGGGCGTTCCACTGCCACATCCTCACGCACGCCGAATCTGATTCCGGTCTCCACGGCATGACGACGGTTTGGCTGGTGGAGCCGAAATGAGGGTTGCAAGTCGATTTGTCTTGTTGGGCGCGCTAGTAAGCGTGCTCAGTATCGCCGCAAGTTCTGCTGGAGCGGCGGCACCCTCATCGAGTTCGGTTCGGCTTCGGGAAGTGCAATCGCGCGGTGCCATGCACACCTACGAAGTTCTCTTGGCCGACGAAAAGGGTGTGTCGATCGAGCGTGCCGATCTCGACCTCGGCGGACTCGGGGCGGATCCCGATCTCCGGGTGCCGACGACGACGATGCATGCCGTGGGGAGTGGCTACCAGGTGACGGTTCGCTTTCCCGCAGATGGGGACTGGGTGCTCGTCGTGCGAGTGCACAGCCCATTGAGCCGGGTCGAACTGTTCACCACGAAGGTCGAAGGCACCGGCGGCGCGGCGGGTGGGCACGGATCATCAGCGACCCCATCGAGGCGAGCATTGCTGGCCCAGGACCCGACCTTCTATGATCGCTACACCCCAGGCGGGTACCGCGCCGATGCCGGTCAGAAACCGAGCTCGCATTTCGCGGCCGACGAGCACCCGTCGGCGGTCGAAGCTCTTGATCCGGTCGGTGTCGCGGCGATGCTTGCCCACTCGATCGGTGCCGCGGCATGGATCTTCGCCGTTCTCGGGCTTGCCTTGGCCGGTCGGCTCGGCCACGGTTCCGGTCGACGCGCCGTCGTCGAATTCATCACCGCCCGCTACCAACTGCTGGCCGGTGGGGGCCTGGCGGTGGTCACGTTCACCGGGCTGGAGAACGTGCAGCGCTCCTCGTCCGGACTGCTCCATCCCGCAGGGCTCCTATCGAGTCGCCTGGGCAGCGCATACCTCGCCGTGTTTGTGTTCAAGATGCTCATCGTGGGGGCATCGATGGTGACCACGTGGAGAATCGGTCGACTCCTCCTTCCGGCCTCTCGTCATCAGGCCCAGCAGGTTCGCCTCGCCAGCGTCGGCGCCATGGTCAATGATGACCCGCCGGTGGGCGTTGGTGCGGGGCAGCTCTTCCGTCTGGCCGAGATGAATGCGATCTTCGCCGGCGCCATCGTCATTGCGGTGTCGATCCTCAGCCAGCTCCACCACGTGCTTCATTGACCATGTTGTCGAGTGGCGTCTCGACCAGGTCTTCGATGACGCGGGTTCGGGTAAGCGTTGTTACCGATGGTCGCTTGCGGTGGGTGGTCGGCATCGTTGCTCCTTGGTGATCAACCATTGATTGGGACGGGTACACCTTGGACACGACGGAGCACGAATGACCAGAGGCCAAGGTCCAACGGTGCGGCGGCCCCGATGCGCTGGTGGTCCCGGGCGAGTGGGACCGATGACCCTGGACCCGAGGTCCGCCGGTTGTGAGGATCAACCCATGACCCGGATCCCGTTCAGTGAAATCCTCGTTCCCCTCGGTGGCCGAACCTCGAATCTTCGGGCGATCGCCCTTGCCGATGCACTAGCGCGTCGACTGGGTGCGCCGATTCGGATCGTCTCCGCCGTCGACGCCGATACGAACCTGCGGGAGCGGCGGGAGTTGCTGACGAAGCAACTCGATGGGCTCGGGGTGAACGTGCTTGACATCGAACTCCGTCGCGCCGTCACGGTGGCCGATGCGTTGAACGAGGTGGCCGCCGTGGGCTCGCTGGTCGTGATGACAGCGAGTGCCATGTCCAGTGCGTGGGACCTGATTCTCGGAACGTCGACGGCCGACGTGCTGTCGTACTGCACGGCTCCGGTCATCGCCGTCGGCCCCCACTGTGCGGCCGATACCGACGTTTCCAACCTCGTGGTCAGCATCGACGGATCTCCGGAGTCGGCGTACTCAGCCCAGATCGCTGGCGGGCTCGCTGCGGTGCTCGCCGCCGATGTGACGGTCATCCAAGTTGTGGATCCAGATCTCAAACTCCCCGCCGATCTGAGCGAGGTTTCGCTGGTCCATCAAAGCGCCCTCGAACTCGAAACGGCGGGCGAGAAGAACTGGGATGTTGTGCACTCCAAGCATCCTGCAACGGCAATCATCGACGTGGCCACACATGTGCCCGGCTCGATGATCTGCGTCGGTAGCCGCGGCATGGACCGTCTGCATCAACTCGTGTTCGGCAGCACCACGAGGAAACTCCTGGCGACCTCACCGGTGCCGGTGATGGTCAACATCTTGCATCCAGAACCCGCCCATTCGCCGGTTGTTGACTTGGCGAAGACATACCGAGCGGTGCCCTTTCGGGCGTGACGCAGCTACCTCGGCGCGGTCCAAATGACGGCGGTACCCCGACCCATGGAGCGGCGTTCGACGACGCAGTCACCACCGATTCGACGCGCTCGGCCGGTCAAGTTGGTGAGGCCGTTGCCACGAATGCCACCGTCGGCAATGCCGACTCCATCGTCGAGGATCTCCAGCACGGCGTGATCGGCTCTGAGGTCAACGGTCACGGAGACCGACGAGGCGGCAGCGTGGCGAACAACATTGCTGAGTGCTTCGTGCAGCGTTGGGAGGAGTTGTTCGACGACGGCGAGCGGGAGTTCGTCGACCTGGCCCTGGAAGGTGATCCGGGGGGAGAATCCCAAGGCCTCGGTATGGGACAGCGCGGCCTCGGTGATCTGTTGGCGGATCGATGCCACCCGGTCAACTTGACCAAGGCCGAAGATCGTTGAGCGGAGTTCACGAATGATGTTGTCGAGTTCCG
>JAYSTV010000379.1:0-2868 GCA_043719425.1 Acidimicrobiia bacterium
GCGTACAGTTCATCGGCGTCGGCCTCGCGCTCAGCCATTGCCGTGTGCCAACTCTCGTCGATCATCGCGCCGGTGGGGCTCAGGCGGAGCCGAAGCTCCACGGTGGCACCGGCGTCGGTGTCGAGGTGGACGTGGAGCGCCCCCTTCGTGCCGGTCCCGTCGGGGTCAACCGTTGCGGCGCCGCGCACGACGTGATCGTTGATGCCGTCCTTCGGGAAAGCCGGACCGTCGACATCGAACAGTCGGCGGGTGTTCGTCTCGTTGTCACACGCCAGCGGCGTCGCCGCTGTCTCCGAGCGAAGGATCATGCGCCCGAGCGTGTGATGGTCGGCGATCAGCCTTGCGCCATCGGGCCGGTCCTCGGCGCGAAGAGTCGGTCGGTGATCATCAAGACCCCACGACCACGTGTTGCGGAACCACAGGGTCGGGAGCACGTGGAGCTCGGCTCGTTCGGGGCCGCGGTTCGTCGCTCGCAAACGGATACAGATGTCATGCTCACTCGCCTTCGCATAGGTCACCTCGATGTCCCAGTACCGGTCATCGTCGAAGACGCCCGTGTCGACGAGTTCGAACTCCGACTCTTGCTTCCCGCGCGCCCGGTTTTCGTCGAGCAGACGGGCATAGGGAAACTCGGCTTGTGGATACCAGTAGCGCCAGCGCATGAACGAGTGCGTCGGCGTGTTGTCGAGGTTCCACCAGTACTCCTTGGCATCCTCACCGTGGTTGCCTTCGTTGCCGGTCAGACCGAAGATGCGTTCTTTGAGGATGGGGTCCTTTCCGTTCCAGAACGCCCACGAGAAACACAGCCGTTGATGCGCGTCGGAGATGCCACCGAGGCCGTCCTCGTTCCACCGGTAGACGCGACTGCGAGCGTGGTCGTGCGAGAAGTATTCCCATGCGTTGCCGTGTTCGCTGTAGTCCTCGCGGACGGTGCCCCACGCCCGGTCGGACAGATACGGTCCCCATGCTCGCCACTCGTGTCCGGCCGCGTCGAGGCGACGACCTTCGGCTGTGGCGCGCAACGGTCCGCTCGTCACCTTCGCTTCGTGGTCGGCGGACGGAACGGTCTTTGCGCTCTGCTTAGCGGAGGCTTTGTTGCTGGGCATGTTGTCTCCGTCTTCTCTTGAAGCAATGCGTTACGGTTTCCGTTGCTGAGAGCCTCTCAGGTGGAATGCGTTGGTGGCGCGTCACGGTCGTGACCGACATCAGACAGTTGATCCATGAACAGACTTCGCTTCGGTCCTCAAACATGCGGTTCCTTCGACGAATCGGTGGCGCGCGAGTGGCTGGTTTCCGATGGTCTCGGCGGGTTCGCCATGGGCACCATCGCCGGCCTCCGCACTCGCCGGTATCACGGGCTTCTCGTCGTGGCGACCAACCCACCCGGTGGGCGGATGCTTGGTCTCGCCTCCCTTGATCCGGTGCTTGTCATCGGCGATCGACGGGTTGCGCTGGCGACTCACGAGTGGGCCGACGGAATGATCGCGCCCCGAGGGCATGAACTCCTCACCTCGTTCGAGGTCGACCGAGGGGTGCCGCGGTGGCGGTGGTCGATTGGACCGGTCGTGGTCGAGGCCGAGTTGTCGATGGCCCAAGGCCGCTCGGCCGTCGGCATGCGGTACCGAATGATCAGCTCCGGTTCGGCGGAACCGGTTCGCCTTGAGGTCGAGGCGTTGTGCACGTGGCGAGACGTGCACGGTGAACGTCACGAGTGGGGTGAGCCTGAAGTATCGAACACCGCTGACGGTTTCGTGTTCGAAGGTTCGTACCGGGTGCGCGGCCCGGGCTTCGAGCCGGGCGGTACCTGGTACCGCGGCGTCCGAACTCGAGAGGAGGCGGCTCGTGGTCTGAACGCCACCGAGGACCTGTGGTTCGCCGGTCGATTTGTGTCTCTGCTGGCGGCCGGGGACACGATGGAAATTGAGGCCTGGAGCGGAGATCTCGCCGGTCCTGCGTCGTCGGCCTCGTACATGATCGTCGGGGCCAAGAATCGTTTCGAGATGCTCGGGGCGCGGGCCTCGGCCACCGACGACGTTGATGCCCTCCTGGCGCACGCCGCTGACCAATTCATTGTGCGTCCTTCGGCACCCACGGTGGTGGCTGGGTACCCGTGGTTCGGCGACTGGTCGCGCGACACCATGACCTCTTACGAAGGGCTCTTCCTCGAGACGGGACGACATGAGGAAGGCCGCACGTTGCTGCTGTCGGCTGGCGAGTCCATTTCCGAGGGCATGCTGGCGAACACGGCCGACACCGGGGCCACGGAGTACAACACCGTCGATGCTGCCCTGTGGTTCCTGCATGCCATTGGACGCCACGTTGAGCGCACCGGTGATCACGATCTCGGCGCGACATTGCTACCGGCCATGCGCAACGTCGTGGATCATCACGTCCTGGGGACGCGGTTCGGCATTCGGGTTGATGTCGATGGCCTCGTGACCCAGGGCGAAGACGGGTGGGCGCTCACGTGGATGGATGCCCGTGTCGACGGTCGGGCCATCACGCCGCGCATTGGCAAGCCCGTCGAGGTGAACGCGCTCTGGCTACGTGGGCTTCGCGTGCTCCTCGACGTGTCCGGACGCTCGGCGTCGGCCACGGGCTTGGCAACGGGCGCATCGAACAAGAGCGCAGCGAACAAGAGCGGTGTGAACGACGGCGGTGTGAACGACACCTATGTGCGATCGCTCTTGGCCCGCGCCCAGCAGTCTTTTGTCGATCGCTTCGTACGCCCCGACGGTCATGGGCTCTTCGATGTCGTCGACGGTTGCAACGATGAGGACACCGCTGTCCGGCCGAATCAGCTGCTTGCTCTTTCCCTCCCGGGTTCGACCCTTCCGGATCCTGAATCGGTGCTGCGCGCCGTCGAAG
>JAYSTV010000380.1:0-2861 GCA_043719425.1 Acidimicrobiia bacterium
GGCCCTTCGTCGTGAACGTCGGCGAAGCCGTGCATCACGCGAGCAGCGTGATTATTTCCACCGGTGCTCGGGCACTCATGCTCAATCTCGAAGCCGAAACGCGGCTCCTGGGCCACGGGCTCTCCACCTGCGCCACGTGCGATGGATTCTTCTTCCGAGGCCAGGAGATCGCCGTAGTCGGCGGTGGCGACTCTGCGATGGAAGAGGCCATGTTCCTCACCAAGTTCGCCTCCAAAGTCACCGTCGTGCATCGTCGTGATTCGCTCCGCGCCTCAAAGATCATGGTCGACCGGGCCATGGCCAATCCCAAGATCGAGTTCGCCTGGAACAGCCAGGTCGTCGATCTACTGGGTGACCACAAGCTCGAAGGCGCGGTCCTCGAAGACACCGTGACCGGTGAGCAGCGAACCCTGCCGGTCACGGGATTGTTTGTGGCGATCGGGCACGTGCCCAACACGGATCTGGTCAAGGGTCAGCTCACCCTCGACGATGCGGGCTATCTGATCACGGAGGGCAAGTCATCCAAGACCAACGTTGCCGGCGTGTTTGGCTGCGGCGACGTGCAAGATCACACCTATCGCCAGGCCATTACCGCCGCTGGATCGGGCTGTGCCGCCGCCATAGATACGGAGCGCTACTTGGAGTCCTTACACACTCCGTAGGCCCTCTCCGGCCCATACAGGGGCCGATTCGTCTGGATCTCCCCAACACCCAAAGAAATGAGCATCATCATGGCCACCGGCATCGTCACCCTCTCCGACGCCACCTTCGACGAGACCATCGGTTCCTCGTCCACTCCCGTCCTTGTCGACTTCTGGGCCGAGTGGTGCGGGCCCTGCAAGATGATCGCCCCCGTGCTGGAAGAGATTTCCAGTGAGCAAGCGGGCCGAGTGACTATCGCCAAGCTCAACATTGATGAGAACCCCGACGCCGCCCAGCGCTACGGCGTCATGAGCATCCCAACGTTGCTCCTCTTCAAAGACGGCGAGCTCGCTCACCGCACCGTGGGCGCCAAGGGGAAGTCTCAACTCATGAGCGAGCTCGACCCGCACCTCTGATTCGGACAAGTAGCGACGCCCGGCCGGGCGTCGCGACTTGGTACGACGGATTTGTCTAGCGATCCGACGGAGCTGCCGCCGAAACGGCAATAAGCCGTGAGATACGTTCCAAATCGGCCACGTCGGCAAAGTCGATCGTGAGCTTGCCCTTCCGTCCCTCCGGCAGGTCGATCGCCACCCGGGTATCAAGGGCTTCGGCCAGCACGGACTCAAGCTCCAAGAGACTGGCTGGCCGCACGGTCGACGGCTTGTTCGCTAGGGGCGCCGCCGGAGATGGTGCGGCAGCTCGCTTTCCCTCGCGAAGCCGAACCGCCTCTTCAACGGCACGGACGCTCAGACCCTCCGCTACAACTCGCCGAGCCTGAGTTTCCTGAAACGCTTTGTCGTTCGTGCCCAGCAGCGCCCGGGCATGTCCGGCTGAAAGCCGAGACTCCATGATCAACTTCTGGATCGACGGGGCAAGGTGAAGCAGCCGCAACGTGTTGGTCACCGCAGCGCGACTTCGACCAACCCGCCGGGCAACATCGTCGTGGGTGAAGGAGAAGTCGTCGATCAACTGCTGGTAGGCCGCCGCTTCTTCAATCGCATTGAGGTCGACCCGATGCAGGTTTTCCACGAGGGCGGCCTCCAACGCATGGTTGTCATCCGACATGCGCACGATCGCCGGAATGGTGGCCCTGTTTGCTCGTTGGGAGGCGCGCCACCGGCGCTCACCAGCGATCAATTCATACTGACCATCGGCCAGGGGTCGCACGAGGACGGGTTGCAACACCCCGAGCTCAGCGACCGATGCAGTGAGGCTGGTCAGATCCTCATCGCCAAAGCTCTGACGCGGCTGGAACGCGTTCGGCCGGATCGACGAGACCGGTATCTCCCGAAAGACGGCACCATCCACTTCTCCCGTGGCGGTGGCTCCTTCCGACGAGCCGGGTGGCCCGGTCACTGCCGACGATCCCGGGATCAATGCCCCGAGTCCCCTACCGAGCCCGCTTTGGCGCACCACCACTGATCTCCTTTGCTAGTCCCCGATATGCAATCGCCCCGCGAGATGCGGGATCAAACGTGGTAATCGGTTGTCCGAACGATGGGGCCTCCGAAAGACGGACGCTCCGCGGAACGATGTTCCGACAGACCTTTGGCCCGAAGTGTTCCTTTACTTCCTTGATGACCTGGTCGGCCAACTTCGTTCGAGCGTCGTACATCGTGAGAATAATGGCGCTGATCTCGAGCGACTGGTTGAGGTTGGCCTGCACCAGATTCACGTTTCGCATCAGCTGACCGAGACCCTCAAGGGCAAAGTACTCACACTGAATGGGCACTATCACTTCGGTTGCCGCCGCCAGTGCGTTCACCGTCAAGAGTCCGAGACTCGGAGGACAGTCGATGAGGACAAAGTCAAAGTCATCGAGGACCCGGGCGATGGCTCGCTTCAAACGCATCTCGCGACTGAAGGCGGGGACCAGCTCGATCTCCGCCCCGGCTAAGTCGATCGTGGTCGGCACGACGAACAGATTCTTCGTGGCGGTCGCCTCGACCGCATCCTCCATCGGTGTTTCGCGAAGAAGCACGTCGTAGATCGACACCGAGAGGGACCGTGCGTTCACCCCGAGGGCGGTCGTGGCGTTGCCCTGCGGGTCGAGATCGACCACGAGCACCCGATAGTCCAGGTCGGCAAGCGAGGCAGCTAGGTTGACCGCCGTCGTGGTCTTTCCGACGCCGCCTTTCTGGTTCGCCAGCGCAATGACGCGAGGAAACGGGCGAACAGGTGAATACGGCTCGGTGCTGGCCGTTGGCACAGACATG
>JAYSTV010000039.1:0-1819 GCA_043719425.1 Acidimicrobiia bacterium
TGCGTCGACGCGGGCCGGAGAGCTCCTCGTTGCAAGGGGAGAATTTGACCGCGCAGAGTCTTTGGCATTGACCGCCTTAGCTCAGGTTCCGACGCTCCAATCAGCGTGGAGGCTCCGGATCGACGCGCTCCAGAAGCAGGAGGGAGTTGAAGCGACGAGAGTCGCTGCCGCGCTTTGTCAACAAACGTTCAGAGAGTCCCGCGTCGAATTGGAGCCGGCCACCCGCGAACTCCTTCGAACCGTCAGCCGCGTGGCACAGGCGCAGAGCGCCGGGACTCGGGCAACCTATGGATGGGAGAGCCTCACCCGGACTGAAGACGACGTTGTTGCGCTGTTGCTAGGTGGGCGTACCAATCGTCAAATCGGAGTCCAACTTGGAATCTCACCACGAACAGTCGAGTCCCACCTCGCCCACGTGTACGACAAGCTCGGTATCCGGACCAGGGTCGAGCTGGCCGCCGAGGCGGCGCGCCGATCGGCCACTGTCGGCCACTAAAACCTGATGCGTCCGGCAATGGAGTACTGACCGATGCCGCCGGTCGCCGACGTGAAGGTGACCGTGCCGATGAGGCTTGATCGACCTTCGGCGTCGTCGAAGCGGCCGGTTCCACCGGTGTAGGTCTCCACCCCGGAGAGTGCGAGGCCGGTCGCTGTCGGGACGGCGCTCCCGACGAAGTGGGAGAACAGTTGGTCGCCGTTTGCCGCCGTGTACACACTGTCGTTCACGGCACCAACCGATCCGTCGGCGTTTTGCACGACGGACTGCTCGGCACTGAGTGTTGCTGCGCCGAGGTGCGCCAGGTTGCAGAGTCCGGCGATGTGGATGGTGGATGGGCCGGTGAACTGGAAGGTTGTCGTGCAGGTCCCTCCGGCCCGGCGCCCGTGATGACCGTCTTCGTGCCCTCTGCCGAGGTCGCGCTGCTCGGTGCTTTCTCGTTCTCCCCTGGCTGATGCCCGATCCGCGGTCGTCGCTGTTGCCGACACCACGAGGGCGAGTACGAGAAGGACCTTCCGGGACGCGCGTTGTGCGTGCATGTGATGCTCCTGTTCATGAAGGCGGCCGTTTGACTTCGCCTGACAACCACTGAACAAGACGCCGGTCGACATCGGGTGGACAGCTCGACCGCTCTCCGGACCGTCGAGGCCGAGCCAAACCGTGCGATGGTCCACCAAACGTCCACCAGGCGTCAACCGACACTGGGGAAAGTCGAATGGCGGCAGACCGTCCGCCGGGAAACACCCGCTCACGAATGGACGTCCGATGGACCTCGTGCATGAGATGACGTACCACGCGATGCTCCGGGCCCCTCTGCCGATCGGCGACGGAGGATTCGGGGTGCGCATGTTCTTCGACGTGATCGACGGCACCGTCGACGGCCCGCGAATTCGCGGCAAGTTCACGGGGGCCGGGGGCGATTGGCTGTTCGAAACGGGAGACGCTCGCTATTCGTGGTTGAACCAGTCGGTGTTCGTTGGCGAGGGCCGGGTCCTCGAAGGATTCGGTGTCGAATACCGCGTGTTTCGCGTTGTCTGATTCTCAACATCGTCGGTGGCGTCCGCTATTCGACCGAACAGCTCAGTCAAGGAGATCAACATGACGTTTTCCGATCAGTTCTCGCTGGAAGGCAAGACTGCGTTTATTACCGGCGCCTCGTACGGCTTGGGGGTCGGCTTCGCTCGTGCGTTGGCCGAGGCTGGCGCGAACGTCGTCCTCGCGGCGCGAAGCGTTGACAAGCTGACCGACGTGGCCGAGCAGCTCGAAGGTCTCGGGGTGAAGACGTTGGTTCAGTACTGCGACGTGACGGTTCCGGCAACCGTG
>JAYSTV010000381.1:0-2856 GCA_043719425.1 Acidimicrobiia bacterium
GATGCCGAGGACCACGCCAAGCGCCGCGTCACGCGACAGATGGGCAGCGGCGGGACTACCAAGAATGCGGCCAAACGGCACGTCGTTGGCCAACCACGCAACACCAACGATGAGCTGCCCGGCGGCAGCAGCGGCAAGGCCAATCCGCAATCGTGCCGAAGGCATTGGGCGCATGACACTGACCGCAGTCAACCGAGCAGGGGTCCGACGATCGTCAGCCAGTGCTGCCAGCGCGGTATCGACGGAAGGGTGCGAGCGTTGCGCGGCGTGCGCGCCGGCGCTGCGAACGGCGTCCGCAGAAACCTCAACGGGTAGGGCTTTCGCCGGCCTCATGGCCACCACGTTGGAACGTTCCGTCTCGCCAGGCTCGTTCGTCATGGGGCGCCTTACGCTGCGCCGTGATGGTGGGCGACGGAAACATTGTCGTAGAGCAGAGCGGCGAGAGCGTCGCGACCTCGGGCCACGCGCGATCGAATCGTTCCGATGGGCACGTTGAGCATGGCCGCCGCGTCGTCGTAGGAGTAGCCGAGCACTCCGGTGAGGACGAGTACTTCGGTCTGCGCAAACGGCAACTGGCGAAGAAGTTCGACGATGTCACCGGACGTGTCGAGGGAAGTTGTCGGCACGACGTCAACGAGCACCGATGGATCGAATACGGCTGGTCGACGATGCGCGGCGGCGGCGTTGTCGATGATCACGCGACGACAGATTTGGAGGAGCCAACCTTCGAACGACCCGCGAGCATCGAACGAGTCGAGGTATCGCCAGGCCCGGACGAGTGTGTCCTGGACGGCGTCGTCGGCGGCGGTGCCATCGCGAGTGAGCGAGCGAGCGAAGATGACGACCGACGGACTATGCGCCCGCACCAACTCGTCGAAACGCCGGTCGTCCACCTCCTCAGTCTGGCAGTGCCGTGACCCCCTCCTCGACCGTCTCCGGTGGTGTCGCAAGAAACCTGGTGCGGCCAGGGAACTCTTGGCCCCGGTGCGCGGTCTACTCGGTAATGAGGAACCGTACGAAGAAGCGTGGGCCGAAGCGAGCGATGCGAACGATGCGAACGATGCAGGGCGGGGTGATCGCAGTTGCGTCGCTGGTTGGTTTTGCGTCGTCCGCCTCGGCGCACGTGCACTCGGTGCCGGAGAAGGTTGTGGCCGGCGCCGCCACCACCGTGTCGTTCGTGATCGGACACGGGTGCGCGGGATCGCCGACCACCAAGGTGGCGATCAAGGTTCCGTCGACCGTGACCAACGTGGCTGGCGTGGCCCCGAAGGGGTGGAAGGCCACGGTGAACGGAATGGTCGTGACGTTCAGCGGCTCGACGCTGGCGACCAAGCTGGCGGACAAGACGAAGGGACTCTTTGGTGTCTCGTTCGTCGCTCCGTCGACGACCGGGGTGCTCGAGTTCCCGACCGTGCAAACGTGTTTGAAGGGTGCGACGTCGTGGATTCAGCCGCCACCCGCGAGTGGAAAGGAGCCGGACTACCCGATCCCCACGGTGGAGGTCACGGCGAAGAAGTAGGTCGGCCGATGCGCTCGGCCCACCACGATTGCAGAAGAGTTACCGCCTCGTCGTGGTCCATCGGCCCGTGGGCGCGTTTGTGCTCAAGCAGCATGCGCAATGCCTCGCCCACCGGGCGGCCGGTCACGCCGAGAAGTTCCATCACGTCCTCGCCGTTGAGATCGGGCCGCTCAGCATTGCGTTCTTCTTCAAGGGCAAGTGATCGAACGCGCCCCTCGAGTTCATCGACGCGCTTGTGCAGGGCGGCCACCTTGTTGGCGTGGCGGGTCGTGCAGTCACAGCGAACGAGCTCATTGAGATCGCCAAGTAGATGGCCGGCATCGCGCGCGTATCGCCGGACGGCGGCGTCTTCCCATCCGTGCTGGTAGCCATGGAAACGACCCGACAGACCCACGAGGCGACCGACATCGGCGACGAAGGACGGTTCGTAGTCGAGCTCGGTCAATCGAGCAACGGTCATTCGTTCGCCGACCGTTTCGTGATGATAAAAGGTGACCTTGCCGCTGCGGTACCGACGGGTGGCGGGTTTGCCAACGTCGTGGAGCAGGGCGGCGAGGCGCAAACGCAAACGCGGCGACGTCTTGGCCGTCACGGCAATGGAATGCGTGAGCACGTCTTTGTGACGATGAATCGGGTCCTGCTCCATGGCCAGCGCAGGGATCTCCGGCAACACTCGTTCGAGCAGGCCGGATTCCAACGCAATGAGCAGTCCGTCGGTCGGGTCGTCGGCGACGAGGATTTCGTTCAGCCGTTCGCGATCGTCGTTCCCGGCCGTCATGATGCACCCATCCTAGGGTTGAGGCCGACGGCCGACGATGGCTCTGCCGCGTCGGCTACAAGGTGGCGTGCGAAACCCGAACATTGCGACCTTGGCTCTTGTGGGGCGGTCGTTAGGGTGTCGGGTATGGAACCCGAACACGCCTGCCCGAGCCCCTTTGGTCCACTTGAGCTGCATCGCGCCCATGTGGACCACACCGGCACGCTGCGGGCATGGGACGGAGCCGACCTTTTGCTGCTCGACCACGTGCACCGCCTCGCCCTGGCGTCGTCGGCGCGTGTGCTCGTGATCGGTGACGCGCACGGAGCACTCGCCGTGGCCTTGGCCTCGTACTCACCAACGGTGCTCAGTGACTCGGTGTCGACTGAGTCGGCGATTGCCGCGAACGCCAAGCGCAACGGGGTTGGCGAAGATGCATTGACAATCGTGGCGCTGCCGTCGGCTCCGGGTTCGCTGGGCGCGCCGTTTGATCTCGTGGTCTGGAACGTTGATCGGGCGACCGATGTGGTGTCGCACGTTGCGTCGATCCTCGGGCCGGTCACACACGCCGACACGGTGG
>JAYSTV010000382.1:0-6927 GCA_043719425.1 Acidimicrobiia bacterium
TCGGTGGCCGCCTGGTTCGCCGACGAAGCCAACCGAGCGCTCATCGAGAGGCTTCGTGCTGCCGGACTGAACTTCACCGGTCCGCCTCCGCCCGAACTCAAACAAACGCTTGTCGGCCTGTCGATCGTGGTGACGGGTTCGCTGACCGGGTTCAGTCGTGACGGGGCCGAGGTGGCCATTACTTCACGCGGCGGCAAAGCGCCGGGAAGCGTTTCGAAAAAGACAACGGCCGTTGTTCTGGGTGAAGAGCCCGGACTGGCCAAACTCACCAAGGCGACTGAACTCGGGGTGCGGGTCCTCGACGAAGCCGGCTTCGTGCATCTCCTCGAAACCGGTCAGCTCCCGCCGCTCCCGCTAAAGTGACGCTAGGCGCGCTTAGGAACTTGAAGCTGATCGGGCGTTGAGGTACAGACGGAAATCCTCGGCCGACGCGAACCCGTCGAGTACCGGATCAGCCTCTTCAGTGGCGACCCGCTGCGCTCGATCGAAGCGATCCTGCCGGGACGACCCGACCACGTGGGCGAGCGCGCAGGTGCCGCCGTAGACGAGCACCATCGTCATGAACCAACCGTCGAATGGCGAGCGGATATGGCGGGCCAACCCCGTGCCGAGCGCAGGTGCAGCGAGTGCGGTCAACGCGATCTGACGCCTCGCCACGTAGGCCGCAAACCCGAGCTTCTCGGCGATGAACTCTGCGGCGACGGGGAGCGGCAGGCCGAGGAAGAGCACCGGGTCTAGCGAACGTGGCCAACCGACGCCAGCGAGGGCAAGGAACATCACCGCGAAGGCGATCGGATAGATCACGAGGCAGCGTCGGCAGACGTGTCTCGAGCCGATGACCACGCACCGGTCGTGTTCGTGCGGGAGGTGATGCGACAACGCAACCGACCCCAGTCGCGAACCGAACGACGCGGGGGTTGGAGGCGGCACCGACGGCATCAGTAGGTCTATCGACCCATTCTGGTCGGACCTTGAACGGTCTCCCACGGGGCTTGCGGTCCGCCGCATATCGGCGTGCGCAACTCCTTTCGAATTTCACATTATGGGTGGTGCTACTTGCGTTCGTTGAGTTCTATGATCGGGATTTCTCGGCCGGTTTCGGCGGCGAGGTCGCGGTACTTTTCGAACGCCGGGAATACGCGATCGGCGAGTGGCCACAACCGCGCGAGCTCGTCGCTTCGGGTCACACGGGTGGCTCGCATGGCGATCCCACCGAACACGACTTCGGGGCGTGCAACCAGATTGTGATACCAGGACGGTTGCCTTGCGTCGCCGGCGTTCGAGGCAACGATGATCACACGCTCGCCATCGTGAAAGTAGATGATTGCGTGACGACGCGATTCGCCCGACTTGGCCCCAGTCGTCTCAAGCAGACCTGTCGGAAACATCAGGGTCGTAGCAATCCGACCGCCAGTTACGCGCAACAAGAACGGATCAAGCTTCCAGTTCACGTGTCGTGAAATGGTCCGGGCCATACGAGTGGCGGCCAACGCTGCATAGCGGCGAGCCATCGCGCCGGGCGGGCCTGAGGGGTCGACGTGTTTAAGTTTCGCAGGCACATCATTCCTTAGAAGCTGTTTGAACAGATTCGAACGACGGTAATCGATCGATTACCGTCGTGCTCGATGGCCGAGTCAACTTCCACGCCCGCCCGGCTCATCGCCGAGGGCATGCGTCTGTTCGCCGACCAAGGCTTTCACGCCACCTCTGTCGGCGAGATCGAAGCCGCTGCCGGTCTGCAACCCCGACGCGGCGCCCTGTACAAGCACTTCCCCTCCAAGCAGACACTCCTGGAGGCAGCAGTCCGCACCCGCCTGGAGAGTGCGGCGAAAGGCGCAGTCGAAATCGGGGGTCTTGACTTCAACGCAATCGCTCGAGGCGACCCGAACCTGCTTCGATCGATGATTACGGGCCTGGCGCGATGGTTCCTCGACGAGATGGACACCATGAAGGACCTCACACTGATCCTTGAACACGACGGTCGACGCCTTCCGGCACTCACCGACCAGGTCAAGCACGCCGCCGTCGACCTCAGCTACCGCACTGCTGCCGGACTGATCGCCGAGACGGCGGCTGAAAGCGTCGACTCGGAGGCAATCGCCGTTGTCCTACTCGGCTCGCTCGTCGCTCTTCGCCGGACCACATGGACATTCGGTTCGCCGCCACTCGGAATCGACGACGATCGAACGATCACCGCATGGACCGAACTCGCTCTCACAACCTTCGAACTGATCTCAACACCTTCAAACCGCTCGCCATACGACGGCCCATAACGAAGTCCGATTGTGTTTGCGCCGTCGCTGCCTTGCCGCGTGAGGTTGCGTGAGAAGGCGGGTTGGTGGCACTTAGGTCGAGCTGATGAAATCCCTCATCCCAGCAGGTCCCACTTGTTGCCGGAAATGTCGAGAAACACGGCGAAGGTTCCATAGCTCTCGGCCTTCGGCTCGGTCAGGAAGCGGACTCCGCACTCCATCATGTGGCGGTAGGCGGCATCGAAGTCATCGACCCGCAAGAAGAAGCCGACCCGACCGGCTGCCTGATCACCGACAACGACGAAGCGGCCGAACTCCTGGCCCTGGCGCCGAGTCAGTCACCAGACGAGTTCGCGAAAACCGTTGACCAGTACCGGATTGACCGTGACGCCAAAGGCTGGCGCGACCGGCAACAGAAGGCGCGGTCGGTGAAGTTCTTCAAAGCCGACAACGGCTGCGTCGGCATACGTGCCATCCTCCCCACTCTCGAAGGTGAGCAGGTCAAAGCGGCGATCAACGAAGCGTGCGATACGGCGTGGCGCGCTGCTCACCCCGATCGCGCCGAAACGCTTGGTGGGCACGATGCCGAACCGCGTGAGCAGCGTCTCGCCGATGCCCTCGTTGTCATCATCGCCGGCACAACCGCCACCGGATCAGCTAGGACCGCACTCATCGTCTCCAGCCGAAACCCTCGAAACACAAGTGCTCGGCGCCGGCCCGATCCCCACCCAAGACGCCCTCAAACTCGTCGATGATCCGCGGACCGATATCTACGCGGCGATCCAAGCCACCAACGGCGCCATCATGAAATTCGGCCGCTCACGCCGACTGGCGAGCCCCCTGCAAAAGCTCGCCCTTGCCCTCAGCGACAACGGCCGCTGTTGCCAACCCGGATGCGAAACGTCGTGGAACCGCTGCGACGCCGACCACGACCCACCCTGGGACGAAGGCGGCCGCACCGACATCAACGACCTACGCCTCATGTGCACCTGCGAGCACCACCCGCACCGCCTGCGAAACCGGCATCAACATCACCCGGCAAGCAGACGGTAGGTGGACCGTCGGCGGCGAAACCTTCCCCGCCTGGCCATCCGTCCCACCGAGAAAGCCAGCCACCGAGCTCCAACAACGACTGCGCCTGCTCGGGTCGCGCCGTCGGTCGACCTGACCCGTATCCGGAACTCGTCGAACGGTGGTAGCAGTTCTTTGACAACTGAACACGCGGGCCGCCCGGGCCCGGGAAAGCTAGGGCCGCGGCTCGGCGGGAAGGCCGAGGAGTCGCTCGCCGATGAGGTTGCGCTGGATCTGACTCGTACCGCCCGCGATCCGGCCGCCAGGAGCAGCGAGCAGGGAGCGGGCTGCATCGCTCGTGTCGAGCATGGCGTGGGCGCCGGCCATCGACACTCGGGCCTGGGCCGTGGCGAACATCAACTCGGTGATGCCGAGCTTGCCCAACGAGGCTGCCGTCGACGCCACCGGACCCTGGCGGGTGCCGAGCATGGTCAGCACCCGACCCGAGGTAAGTACACGTACTAACGAGTCACGTGACGCAGCATCGAGTCCGTCGCCGGCATTGGCCTCGTGGCGCAGCGTCTCGGTCAGTGCATCCATCCGGCGAGTGAGACTGATGGCCGCCGACCCAATGGAGCCGCGCTCGTTCGTCAACGTCGCCATGGCTACCCCCCAACCGCCGTTGAGTGGCCCGAGTAGGGACGTGGCCGGCATACGCACGTCGTCGAGAAACACTTCGTCGAACTCGGCCTCACCGGTCATCTGTCGGAGCGGTCGAATCTCAACTCCCGGTCGAGTCATGTCGAAGAGGAAGAACGAGATACCGCGATGTTTTGCGACCGACGAATCGGTGCGGGCAAGAAGAATGCCGCGGTCGGAGTAGCGGGCGCCGGAGCACCACACTTTCTGCCCGGTGATCACGAACTCGTCGCCGTCGCGCTCCGCGCGGGTGGAGAGACTGGCAAGGTCGGACCCGGCGCCGGGCTCCGAGAACAACTGACACCACGTGTGCTCGGCCGAGAGGATCGGCAGGAGATGCTCGGCCTGCTGTTCCGCTGTTCCGTAGAGAAGGGTCGAACCGCCGGCGAGCACGGTGCCGACCATGTTGAGAAACGGCGGCACACCGGCGAGCGCGCACGCCCGGACCCATGCCCCACGATGAGCGGGCGTGAGACCGAGCCCCCCGAACGATGTTGGCCAGTCGACGCCCGCCCAGCCCGAGGCAAAGAGCAAACGCTGCCACTCCAAAGCCCGGTCGATCAGATCCGGCGGACAGATGGCCCCGTAGTCAGGCGGCGCTTCACCGCGATGTACGGCCAGCCACGACTCCGCACGGTTACCAAAAGCCTCGACGGTTTCAACGGGAGCCGGAGCCGGGGCGTCAGTCATGTCCGCTGTCTTACAAGACGTTGAACGTCCAGGCGTATTCGCGAGCGTTCGCCTCACGGGTGCCCTGTTCCGGCCAGAAGATGACGACCACGCGCACGTCGCTGCCCGGAAGCTTCTCGAATTCCCGATCTTTGCCCGGGGTGAACGAGAGGACACCGGTAGCTCGCTCGTAGTCGAGCTGATCGAGCGGAATCTCTCGACCGTTGACGACGAGTACACCCGTGTCACCGAACGCGAGGTCAGCAACGATCGTTGACTGCGACGGCACATTCGTGGCGAGGCTGGCCGGCGCGACCGACTCCAGGCCGCGCGGCAACGCGCTCGTTGGCGTGTGGTTCTGGCTCACGCCCGAGATCAGCAGAAACAGTGCGAGGGCAATGAGCGCAGCGACACCAATTCGACCGAGCAGGAGCCGACGCCGATCGCCCGACTGTGCCCCCGGCTCTCCGGACACCGTTGCCGGTCCCAACGCATCGACCCGGGGAGAACGCACCATGTCCCCAGCTTTCCAGAGTTCCAGAACTACCCTCAGTGTGTGTCCGGGTTTGCAGGAGATCTGGTCGGCCACACCTTGAACGCCCGCTATCGGTTGCTGGCGTTGCTCGGTTCGGGCTCGTCCGCGCGTGTGTATCTCGCGCACGACGTCCAATTGGCCCGCCAGGTGGCCGTCAAAGTGCTCCATGCGAGTCTCGCTGAAGATCCCGAGTTCCTGCGCCGGTTCCGGATCGAGGCCGAAGCGCTCGGCCAGCTCACCCATCCGAACATCGTCACCGTGCACGATTTCAACGACGGGGCGAACGCTCTCGGTGAGCCGCCGTACCTCGTCACGAACTACCTCGAGGGCGGAAGCCTGCGGAACCTGCTGGACCAGGGATACCGCCTCACGCCATCACAGGCCGCCCGGCTCGGTCTCGACATCGCTCGCGGCCTCGCCTTCGCCCACGCCCGGGGCTACGTGCACCGCGACGTCAAACCGGCCAACGTGCTCTTCACCGATGATCAGCGCGCTCATATCGCCGACTTCGGTCTGGCCCGGGCTAAGGCCGAAGCGGCCCGCACCGAAGCCGACGGCGCCCCCGTGGGCACCATGCGCTACCTCTCGCCCGAGCAGGTCATGGCGGAGGCATCGGACAAATCCGATGTGTACTCGTTGGCGCTGGTGCTGGTCGAGTCGGTCACTGGCGTGGTCCCGTTCTCCCGCGACAACTGGCAGGGCACGGTCTTCGCTCGAACTCGCGAGGACCTTCGAGCCCCGGAAATGCTCGGCGAACTCACCAGCGTCATCGACGCCGCCGGCACCCGCGACCTGGGTGGTCGGGTCGATGCGGCCGCGTTCGCCGAACTGATCGAAGCGGCCGCTCGCCGGTTGCCCCGGGTCGAAGCGCTGCCGCTCGACGGGGCCCGCATCCTCCAGCGAGGACGCTTGCTCGATGGCCGCGACCCCACGCGCATCCTCGTGCCAGCCACGGCTCGCGAGGCCGAACTCGAAGATCGCGCCACCGATCCGCCCGTCGTCATCCAGCCGTCGGTCTCCACGGTCGGGGCGGCCGCGATTCTTCCGGCCGCGCCGGTGACCGTGTTCGATCAGGCGTACTTCGACGACGAGACCATCCCTCCGCGGCCGAAGCCGAAGGTGGCCGAGCCCGACAACATCATTGCGCCGGAAAAGCCTCCGGTATCGAAGCCCCCCCGGCGCGAGCGGACAGAGGCCGTCTCCGAGCCCGTGGCGCGCCGCCGTTGGTGGCCGCGGATCGTGGCCTCGCTGGCCCTCGTCGCCGTGCTCGGCGGCTCGATCGGCGCCGTCGTCTGGCTGCGTCGCCCCGAACTGCGCAACGTGCCCCTCGTCGAACAGCAGACACTCGCCGACGCGAGCGCGGCGATTACGAGTGAACGGCTCGTGGTCGCCACCAACCCGCCGGTCTATAGCGAGGTCATTGCTGCGGGGCTTGTGATCAGCCAGGACCCGCAGCCGCCTCGCCGCCTGAAGAAGGGTGAGACCATCACTCTGACGGTGTCCAAGGGCAGGGAACCGGTCACGGTTCCCTCGCTCGACGGACTGACGGCCGATCAGGCGGTTGCCGTTCTCAAAGCCGCTGGGCTGGGAGTTTCCACACCGGCGCGCGTCGATCCGAGCGACACGGTGCCCGAGGGCAAGGTCATCTCGTGGACTCCCCGAGATCCCCAACTCCCCGGCGGGGTCGTGAATCTGGTCATTTCGAGCGGGCCGCCGACCGTCGTGTTGCCGCGAGTCAACGGTCTCTCACCCGGTCAGGCG
>JAYSTV010000383.1:0-2847 GCA_043719425.1 Acidimicrobiia bacterium
GCGGCGAGCACCCAGAAAATTGGACGCCATACATCGGAGCGACCAAGGAAACCGGCGAACACGATCTGGGTGATGGCGACGAATCCGGCCGTTTTCGACGCCACCGAGAGAAAGGCCGTGACCGGGGTGGGCGCGCCTTCGTAGGTGTCGGGAGCCCATTGGTGGAAGGGCACGGCCGAGACCTTGAAACCGAACCCGACGAGGGTGAGGAAGATGGCCACGACGAGCAGCGGTGACAATCCCTGGCCCGACACCGAGTCGGCGATGATCGACAGCTGGGTGGCGCCCGTTATGCCGTAGACGAGCGACATGCCGTAGAGCATCACGGCCGAGGCCACCACTCCGAGCAGGTAGTACTTGAGCATCGCTTCGTTGCTCTTGGCTTCGCGCTTGCGCCAACCGGCGAGCATGTAGCCCGGGATCGAGATCGTTTCGACGGCGATGAAGATCGTGATCAGGTCGCGTGAGCTGGCCATCACGACCATGCCGAGGAGCGAACACACCAGCAGGAACGAGAACTCGCCTTCGTAGAAGTCGCCCTCGGAGAGGTAGTTCGACGACATCAACAACACGAGATAGCCGGAGATCAGGAACAGTCCCTTGAGCAGCAGCGCGTAGTTGTCGACCACGTAGCCGCCGCCAAACATCACTCGTGCCCCGTTGCCGGACGCCGCGAGGGTGAGGAGCGGTACCGCCGCGAGCGCTACGCCCACCCCGGCGAAGGTCGTGATGAGGTACTTGCGGGTTTCGTCGACGAAGAGGTCGGCGACGAGGATGCTGACGGCAACGAGCGTGAGGACGATCTCGGGCGCGAGGCCGTGATAATCGAGGTACGGCCGCGTCCACTCGAGCGTGGTCATGACGGAGGCGAGCATGGTTTGGCGCTCAGCCCCCGAAGACCTTCGTCACGACCTGCACCGCAGGATCGGTAACGGAGAACATGAATCGCGGCCAGACACCGAACACCACGATGCCAATCAAGAACGGTGCCCAAGCGAGCCACTCAGTCGGGAGCACGTCGTGGAAGTGATGGCCTTCCCACTCTTGCTTCTGGGCGCCGAAGGCGGTGCGCTGATACAGCCAAAGCAGATAGCCGGCGGCGAACACCGTGCCGACCGCGGCCACGACCATAAGTCCACGGAACAACGCCACGTTGAGTCCCTCAGCCGGGTTATACGCCGAGAGGATGGCGGGGAACTCGCCCCAGAATCCCGCCAGTCCGGGAAGTCCGAGTGAGGCCATCGACGCGAAGCCGAGAACCCAGCCGAGCTTCGGCATCGTCTGCAGGAGACCGCCGAGTCGGCTGATCTCCAAGGTGTGGAAACGCTCCTTGACCGAACCGGCACAGAAGAACAACATGCCGGTGATGAGGCCGTGAGCGACCATGCCGAAGAGCGCGGCGTTCATGCCGTAGCTCGTGAGCGTGGACACGCCGAGCATCACGTAGCCCATGTGCGCGACCGACGAGAACGCGATGAGTCGCTTCATGTCGGTTTGGGCGAGACAGCCGAGCGCACCGTAGATGATGCCGATGGCGGCGAGTACGCCGATGAACGGTGCCCACGTCTTGGCCGCTTCGGGAAGGATCGGAATGGCGATGCGGATGAAGCCGAACGTGCCAAGCTTCAAGAGCACTGCGGCGAGGATGACTGAACCGACCGTTGGCGCTTCGGTGTGCGCGTCGGGCAACCATGTGTGGAACGGGAACATCGGCACCTTGACGGCAAAGCCGAGGAACATGCCGCCGAAGATGAGCGACTGCGTGCCCTTCGAAATGCCGGCGGACGACACGTTGGCGATCAATTGATCGATGTCGAAGGTTCGTCCGGCCTTGAAGTACAGCGCCAGGAATCCCAACAACATGAAGGCTGAGCCGAACATCGTGTAGAGGAAGAACTTGATCGACGCGTACTGACGGTTCGGTCCACCCCACACACCGATGAGGAAGTACATCGGGAGCAGCGTGAGCTCGAAGAAGACGAAGAACAGAATGAGGTCCTGCGCCACGAACACGCCGTTCATGCCCGTCTCCAGGATGAGCATCAGGGCAATCACGGCCTTGGGGTTATGGGGTTCTGGCCAGTGGTTCCACGAGTAGATGATGCACAGCACGATCACCACGTTGGACAGCAGCAGCATCGGCAGACCCATGCCGTTGAGGTTCACGTGGTAGTTCGAGTTGATCGTGTCGATCCACGTGCGATTCACGTTGAACTGGCCGACCGCGGCCCTATCGAAATCGAAGTTCGACACCGTGAGGATGCCCATGCCAAGAGTGGCCAGCGCTCCCACGAGGCCGACGATCTTGACGTTCTCCTCGTTCTTGGCGGGCGTCACCATCACCGCCAGCGCGGCAACAGCCGGCAGGAAGATAATGAGGGTGAGACCCCAACCGTTCAGAAAGTCCAACATGGTTCTCCTAGAGGAACAGAACGAGGCCGAAGCCAATCAGGCCGGTAGCGGCGAGGAACGTTCCGGCATAGGCCTGCACCTTGCCGTTTTGCAATTTGCGAAGGACTCCACCGGTCGTTGACGCCGTGAGTCCAGCGCCGTTGACGATGCCGTCGACGAGACCCTGGTCGATGTATTTGTAGACGCCGCGCCCCGTGGCCGTGGCCGAACGCCCGGCCCCGTTGATCACGGCGTCGAGAACGTTCTGGTTGAACCAGTACGCCGTCTTGGCGATGGGCCCCTTGATCGAACCAATGATCACATCGGTCCACAGCACGTCGAGGTAGTACTTGTTCTTCAAGATCTTGTGGCCGAGGGCGAAGACGCCGCCGCGGCGAACGAGGCCGAGGTCGCCCTGCTTGATCACGTTGTACCAATAGCCAATGGCGATACCGA
>JAYSTV010000384.1:0-2846 GCA_043719425.1 Acidimicrobiia bacterium
GAGGACACGAGGGTGGTGCGTCGAACGAAGTTGCCGAGCAGCGCGATTCCCGCCCTTGAGGACTTCTCCGGGTGGAATTGCGTCCCCATCACCGAGCCCTCCTCGACGATGGCACCAACCGGTCCACCGAAATCGCACGTACCAACGACTACGCCGTGGAGCTCCGGTGCATAGGAGTGGACGAAGTACATCCACCGTTTGTCGGTCGTGTCGAGTCCGCTCAAGAGCACGCTCTCGCGCCCTGCGTAGGAGTCGACAATGTTCCACTGCATCTGCGGAAGTTTCACGTCGCCCGCGACTCGACGCACCGTGCCGGCAATAAGGCCGAGGCCAGCCACCCCTCCGTTTTCCTCGGAACCATCGTGGAGCATCTGCATCCCGACGCAGATGCCCAGAAGTGGCGTTGACGATTGCGCCACTTCAACGATGGTGCTGCGGAGGCCGTACTGATCGAGCGATTCCATGCAGCGGCCCATCGCCCCGACGCCGGGCAACAGCACGCCGTCGGCGGCCGAGATCGCTGCGCTGTCGCTTGTCACGATGACGCTCGCGCCCGCTCGCTCCAGCGCCTTTGAGGCGGAGTGGAGATTGCCGATGCCGTAGTCGACAACAGCAATCATCGGCCGGATCATTGCTCACGTTCTCGAACATGTCGCCGAGCTCGTGCTGCGAGCAGCGAAGCGCAGCGGAGAGGCGCAGCGCCAAAGAACTCGGTCACAGAACGCCGTCTCGAACATGTCGCCAAGCCCGTGTTGCGAGCAGCGAAGCGCAGCGGAGAGGCGCAGCGCCAAAAGCGCGGCATCACAGCACGCCTTTGGTTGACGGCACCGACCCGGGTGCGTCGATGCGAACGGCATCACGCAGAGCCCGGGCCACGGCCTTGAACGACGCCTCGATGATGTGGTGGGTGTTCTTGCCGCTGATCATCCGGACATGCAAGGTGAGCATGGCCGCGGTCACGAGCGCCCGCCAGAACTCTTCGGCCAGTTGCGGATCGAACCCCGGATCGCCAAGCAAGAACGTTTCCCCGCGGCCGCCCGAAGGATCGACCTCGTAGACCATGAACGGACGACCCGAGAGGTCGATGGCGACGTCGATAAGTGCCTCGTCGAGGGGCACGGCAATCGAGGCAAAGCGGCGTACGCCGGCCTTGTCGCCCAACGCCTCGCGCAGCGCTTCGCCAATCGCAATACCAACGTCTTCGATCGTGTGGTGCGTATCGATTTCGAGGTCCCCACGACACGTGACCACGAGGTCCATGCCGCTGTGCTTACCGAGCTGGGCGAGCATGTGGTCAAAGAACGGGATGCCGGTCGACACCTCGACCACACCTGTTCCGTCGACGACAACGGAGACCGAAATCTCGGTCTCTTTTGTGGTTCGTTGCCGTGTTGCTGTTCGAGTCATATGAGTACCTCCGTAAGCGCGCTTAGAAAACGATCATCCTCGGCTGGCGTACCGACGGTAACCCGCAAGCAGCCCGGCAACCCGGCCCATGACGCGCAGTTGCGAACGAGAACACCGCGGGCGACCAGTCCGTCCCACACTGCCTGAGCGTCGACCTTGGTTGGCCGAAACAGGATGAAGTTGGCCGACGACGGCCACACGTGCACGTCGAGGGCTGCCAGCGCGTTGCTCAGCCGATTGCGCTCCGCCACCAACTCCTCGACCCGGGCCCGCATCTGCGGTTCAAACCGCAACGCCAGCCGTCCGGCGGCCTGCTTCATCGCATCAAGGTGATACGGGAGCACGACCTTGTCGAGTTCGGCCACGACCCACGACGGGGCAATGCAATAGCCGAGTCGAGCGGCCGCCATCGACCACGTCTTCGAGAACGTGCGGGTGATCACCAGCGGTCGGTCTTCGTCGAAGAGCTCCTGCGCCGACCACGGGGCGAACTGCCCATAGGCCTCGTCGACCACCAGCAGACCGGGTACCGAGGTGACCGACGCGAGTGCGTACTCGATCACCTCTCGCGGCTCGATCACCCCGCTGGGGTTGTTCGGTGAACACAGGAACGTGACCGACGGAGCTACCTCCGCAATGGCCCGACCCACCTCGGCCGGATCCAGAGTGAACGAGGCCGAACGCCGTCGCTGCACGACCGTCGCCCCGAGCACCCGGGCGATCTGCGAATGCATCGCATAGGTCGGCTCGAAGGTGAGGACGCGGCGGCCGGACCCGGAATAGGCGAGCAGAATCGACTGCAGAACTTCGTTCGAGCCATTGGCGACAAAGACCTGATCATCACGGACCCAATGAAGCTCGGCCACATCGGCCCGCAGCGCCGACGCCGTCCGATCGGGATAGCGATGGAAATCGATCGTGCCCACCTCGTCGGCGAGGAGCTCCTGCCACTGCGCCGGGGGCGGAAACGGGCTCTCGTTGGTATTCAGCCGCACGTCGACGCGCACCTGCGGCGAGTGATACCCCTCCAGCGCCAACAGGTCGGGGCGGGCCGTCACGCGGACGGGCGATGAACTCCCCATAAGGCATTCGACGCTAGTTGCCGCGCCCGCCTCGCCTGTCCGCCACACTGGACCACCCATGTCGCAATCGTCGATCAAGCCCGAGCTGTCCTCCATCGAATCCGCCCTGGCGGACTTGACTCGGCGCCTCGACGAACTTGGACGGACCGAGCAACGAGAAAAGGGCGGCGAGGTCCTCGGCGCGGAGTTGCTCGCGGTGGAATCGACGCTACGAACCGGTCAGCGGCGTCTGGCCAAGATCGTCGACCGCCTCCGTTAACTGGCGAATCGGCAGCTAGAGCACGAACGATTTGGCCATCAGGCCGCGGGTGCGATCGTCGCGCGAACGCGCCCGGAAGACCGACATCGAGCTGAGCG
>JAYSTV010000385.1:0-2831 GCA_043719425.1 Acidimicrobiia bacterium
GGATGCCCGTGGGCCTTGCGCTCGGGCGTGGCGCCCAGGCGGTCCAACCACCGCAGCGGCCCAACCGAGTCGATCAGCTTGGAAAACGACACAGCCTCACTGGCCAGGTTCAACGCCAGGAGCACGACCACGAACACGACCATGAGGGAAGTGGCCTCGTTCTGCAGCCTGGCCACCGCCAGAAGAGCCACGGCGGCGCCAACGACATTCGAACCGGTATCGCCAAGCATCGTCCGCTCGGCCAGGTCGCTCGGCAACAGGGCCAACACGACGCCCAGGAAGCAACCAGCCTGCGGGCCGACGAAAGTCGATGCGCCAACCGTCGAGGCGATCACGCCGACGAGTCCGAGCACACCAACTTTCAGGCACCGCCCCGGCGCTCGGTCGAACAGGTTCCCCAGATTGGCTCCGAGGGCAACGGCCGCCGCACCGAGTAGCCACCGCAACACGTTCGGCGTGAGCTGGGTCACGATGAGCGCGAGGGCGCCGCCGCCGAACAACTTCAACGAGCCGGTTGTGAGTCGACCGCCGGCGAGAGCACGGAGATGGCCGCCGAACCCGCGGTCGGTCCCGGTCGCGGCGAGGTCATCGACCAGTCCAAGGAGCGCGAAACCGACTATCAAGGTCGACGGAGCACCGATCGAGGACAACGCCTGGAGCCATGTCGCGTCGGGCGTGCTGTCGCGCAAAGCGAAGAAGCTGACGGCCGTCGTCGTCGACGCGATCGCCAGATAGGCCACAACCAACGCCAGACCCGAACCGATTCCAAGTTCGATATTACGATAGTTCCGCCGCCGAAACACCGGCGCCCCGAGGATCGGCCCAATGAGCTTCATGCTGACCCAGCCGACCACGAGACCAAAGCCGATGGACCCCGGCACCCACCCGAACGACAACGGCTCGAACCTCACGTTGAATTCTTGCTCAGAAGAACCGGTTGATCGTCGCCCTGTAGGGCTCTGCTCATGGCGCCGCCGCCGTTGTCAGCACCGCCACATCATCGCGCTGGAGCGCGAGGAGCGTGATGAACGGGCCGAGGTACACGAACACCAGCGCCGTCACCACCGCGCCGGAGTCGTTGACGGCAAAGCCGAGAAGGCCACACAGCAGAGCGGCGACAACACCTGCCCGCAGGGCCGTGCCCCGGCCGATGTCGCGTTCCCAGCCGCGTTGCACAACGAGGAAGAACAGCAACACAATAGCGATGATCGGCACGATCCAGGTCCAGAACGAACCGGTTAACACGCGGATGTTGGTCGCCAGTTTTCGCGAGATCGTCGTCATGAACGTCGACGAACCGCTCTCCTCCCCGAGCATCGCCGCCACCAGTCGACCGAGGTGCGTCCTCGACGTGGCGGGCCGCTGGTAGTCGAGTCCCGCCGCCGCCGCCAACGCAGCCGCCGTGGCCAGGCCGGCATAGAGGATCGGCTTGAGCCGTAAGGCCCGGCCCGACATCACAGAGAGCAGAAGGCCGAACACCGGCACAAGCGTGAGAATCCCGCCCACATCGGAGCCGAGGAACGGCGCCCCGTCGGCGACGAGAACGACACCGCAGACGAGCCCGGCTCCGAGCAGCGCTTCCCGTCGACGCGGCGCATAGTGCACGTGGATTGCGGACCAAAGCACGCACGTCGAGGCCAGCGCGGCGAAGGCGGCGTTGCCGATGCCGGTGAAGCGGGCCGCGGTGTGCGGTGAGTACCCGAGGATGCTCGATTGCTGCAGTGCTGCACCCGAGGAAAGATCGATCACATTGATGGCCACCGTGGCGAACAGAATCCACGACAGCGGGCTCAGCGCATGACGACGAGCACGGCGGGCCAGGGCAACAATTCCCACAGCAAGGGCGATCATCACCGGCCCACCGAAGACTCCGAGCACCCAGGCATGAGGAATCATCCGAAAGACAAAGGTCGTGAGCGGCCACGCCGCCACCGCCAGCACAATCCACGTTAGAACGGTGCGCATGACGCCAACCGAACCACGCGACGAGAACAGCAACATCGTCAGGAGATACACGATCACCTGAAAGATCACATAGCCCTTGGTCAGGGGTAGATAGATCCGTTCGCGATACCCCGCAAGGTCGTTCATATCCCGTAGAAACGCCACGCTCGGGTTGCTCGTCGGGCGGAAACGAAGGGCATGGCCGATCATGTCCACACTCGTCGGGCGCTTCGTCGGATCGACGCCGATGGCGGCCAAAACGGTCGGACTCAGATCGGTGAGGGTGATCAGACCGAGACGTTTCGTCGAGGTCGAATGGGCGTAGCCGTGGACCACGCCGGCACCGGACAGCACCGTCGGTGTGAGTTCCCAGATGCCGGTCGGTGGCCGCATGCCGACCACGATCAGCAACGTATTGCTCGGCAGCGAACCAGCCACTGCGCCCACGAGATCGTCCGTCCGACGCAGCGCACCGACCCGAAGTTCTTCGAAACGTTCCTGCGTGGTGTTGGCCTTGAAAGCAAAAGCACGGTCCATTTCACCCGGATCGACGACGGTGACGTCACTCTCGGCCACCGTCGTGGTGACGGCGGCGAGGAATCGTTCGCGGTCGACGCGCACCCCAAACGGACGGGTGGCGTCGGCGACCAGGAGCCCGGTCACCGTTCCATGATCAATTGCGCCGCCGAGATCGGCGAGGGAAATGGCGGCGGGGCGCTGAAGCCCGGCATCTGGGTCCTGATCGACGAGCCCGGTGTCGGAGGTTCCGACCACCCCGGTGGTCTTCCCAGCGAGATGAAGCGTCTCCCCGAGGGCGCCCGGAAGCGTCGGCAGGTACCGGTTCTCGTTGGCGGCGACCGTCTCAGCCAGACCGGTCACGATGACCC
>JAYSTV010000386.1:0-2826 GCA_043719425.1 Acidimicrobiia bacterium
TCACCGATACCGAGGCGATGGGCCAGCGGCGCGTAGATGTCGAGCGTCTCCTGCGCCGTTCGCCGTCGTTTCCAGTCCTCGCCCACGGCGTCGATCGTGCGCATGTTGTGCAGGCGATCAGCGAGCTTGATGAGGAGGACACGCAGGTCCTTAGCCATGGCCACCAGCATCTTGCGCATGGTGGCGGCCTGCTGCGCCTCTTTGGAATCGAACTGAATTCGATCGAGCTTCGTGACCCCGTCGACAATGGCGGCCACGTCGGGACCGAACTTGGCGGTGAGATCGTCGAGCGTGACACCGGTGTCTTCGACCGAGTCATGAAGGATGGCGGCCGCCAGGGTGGTGTCATCAAGACCGAGGCCGGCGAGCACGAGCGCCACGGCGACCGGATGGGTGATGTAAGGCTCACCCGACTTCCGCTTCTGCTCCCGGTGGGCGTGCGCACCGAGTTCAAACGCCTTCTCGATGCGGTTGGTCGGCGCCTTCGGGTGGTGGCGACGAAATTCGGCCAGCAACTCGTCGATCATCGCCGGATCACACGGATCGACCTCAACGGGATCGTCCAGCTCATCCGCCTCGACCTCGGCAACCGGTGTCGAGGCAGGCGCGGCCTTGGATCGACGCGGGGTCGTGGGGCGGGTCGGGGTGGTCGACGCCGGGCTCATGAAACTACGTTACGGCATGCGCCTGTTTTCGAGGCGCGCCGATCAATACGGCAGGACCGACGTGGTGGGCGCGTCGAGCGCGTCGAGAGCGCCGCGGCCACCCAGGAACGAGAGCTCGATCACGAAAGCACAGCCGACGACCTCGGCGCCGCATCGCCGCAGCAGGCGAACCCCGGCCGCCGCGGTGCCCCCGGTGGCGAGCACATCGTCGATCAGCAACACGCGGTCGCTCGGTCCGACGGCATCCTCGTGGATCTCCAGCGAGTCGGTTCCGTATTCGAGGTCGTAGGTCTCGGACACGGTGCGCCACGGCAGCTTGCCGGGCTTGCGCAACGGCACCATGCCAACGCCGAGACGCTCCGCGACCATCGGGGCGAGCAGAAATCCACGGGCTTCGATACCGGCCACCAACGTGACGCCCGCCGTCCGCCACGGTTCGGCCAGTAAATCCGCCGTGACGCCAAGCGACCGGCGATGGCCGAGGAGCGGCGTGAGGTCTTTGAACATGATGCCCGGCTTGGGAAAGTCGGGGACATCGCGAATGAGGGCCCGCAGTTCGTCGGTGGTCATGGGTTCAACACCGTTTCGGGGGCGTGTTCAGCGAGAAAGGTCCGAATCAACGCACATGAGGCGTCGAAGTCGTCCCAGTAGAGCATGTGTCCAAGGTCGACGGCGACCACGCTCAGGTCGTCGCCAAGCTGCGAGCGCAGGTGGGAACGCTGGAGATCGGTCACGAGCCCCGCCTGGGTGGCGTCAACCAACATCGTCGGACGTGGGGCGGGCAGGGCCGGCATGGGCCGCGCCATTTCCTTCCACGCCTGGATAACCACGTCACGGTCCCAGGGTGTCTTCCAACCGTCGGGCCCCATGGTGGCGGCGAGTCGGGTGTCGGCATCGGAGTGCGGGATCGCCGACGCGCTCCGACCGGCACGGCGAGCCTCAACGAGGTCGTCGAACGTGGCGTGACCAACGTCACCGGTGAGCATGCCGTCGGACATGGCCTGGGCCTTGGACGGCGGAAGGGCCATGGCCGGATCGAGAAGGACCACGCAACGCACGCGACCCGGCGCGACCGAAAGCAGATGCGTGGCAATGCAGGCGCCGTAGCTGTGGCCGACGATGTCGACCGTGGTCAGGTCGGCGCGATCCAGCACTCCGAGCAGATCATCGACGTGACGTTCGATGGTCGACGGAGCATCGTTCGGCGAACGACCGTGACCGCGGAGGTCGGGAGCGAAAACGTCGGCCCCCGGAAAGGCCACCGGGGCCATCGGCAGGAAGCGCCGGCCGTGCGCGCTCACCCCATGAATAGCGAGCAGCGGAGCACCGCCCGCGACACCGAAGCGATGAACAAACAGTTCGCTCATTCGAGCCCGCCGAGCCAAACCTCGGTCGGACCGGTGGTTCCATCAAGTGGGGGCGACGACCGACGGAACCACTCGGTACCGAAGGCGTTGGCGTAGGCCTCTTCGGGCATCTGCAGGAAGAACGACGTGTCACTGATCTGGCTTCGGTGAGCCGCCATCGACGCCTTCTTCTGGGTCAGGAAGCTGTTGACGTCGACCGCGGTGGTGAGCTCATGTTCGAGCGTGCCGACCGGGTTGCCGTCGTCGGTACCCGACTCAGGATCAAACCCGGGGTCGATGCCCATCTCCTTGAGCGACTCGAAGAACTGGAGCATGGCCGTGCGGTTCATCGTTGCTTCGTACACATACGGTGTGGCCGCCAGTTCACCAGCGCGCTTACCAACCTGATGCACGGCAATATGATCGGGGTGCCCGTAGCCACCATGCCAGTCATACGTCGTAAGCGTGCTTGCGTTTTCTTCGCGCAAGATCGCGGCAAGGCGTTCGGCTGCTTCGTCGAGCGGAGCGTTCATGAACGAACCAGCGTTGGCGTTCTGCTCCCAGCCCGTCATGCCGGAGTCCTGGTAGCCGAGGAACTCCACCCGCGATGCGCCTAGGGCAGCGGCCGAGGCAGCAACCTCCTTGGCCCGCCGGTGGGCCAAGGTCTCCCCGTCGGCGAGGTCGTCGGGCGCCTCCCCCCATTCACCACCAGTGGCCACCACGAGCACGACCCGGTGGCCCTCCGCCGCCGCTCGGGCAATCGTTCCGCCGGTGTTGATGCACTCGTCGTCGGGGTGGGCATGGAAGCAGACCAA
>JAYSTV010000387.1:0-2821 GCA_043719425.1 Acidimicrobiia bacterium
GGGCCAACGATATGCGCACCTACGAGTTGCTTTGTTGCTCGATCCGCCACAAGCTTCACGAAGCTCTCGCGATCTTCCATTGCCCACCCGTAGGCAACATCGCCGTAGGCCTGAATCTTGCAGACGACGTCGATGCCGGCTTTGCGGGCCTGGTCTTCGGTGAGCCCGACGCTCGCCACTTGCGGCCGGGTGAAGACCGCAGCTGGAACGAAACGATGATCGGTTCGCTTCATGTCGCCGGGATTGAGCAAGTTGTGCTGGGTGATCCGAGCCTCGTGGTTAGCCACGTGCTTGAGCATGTGCGGCGAACTGAGATCGCCGAGGGCCCACATGCCGTCGACGTTGGTGCGTTGGCACTCGTCGACGATCACCCGGCCGTCGGGATGGGTGGCCACGCCGGTGGCGGCGACGCCGAGAATGTCGCTGTTCGGGATGCGGCCGGTGGTGATCAGCAGCACTTCGCTCTCCACGGTGGCCCCGTCATCGAGGGTGAGCGTGATCACGCCGTCGGTCGCCTCGCTGACCGAAGTGGGCTGGCGATTGAGGAGAAGATTCGTACGCTTATGAAATGCCGCGGTGACCACCTGCGCCACTTCGTGTTCGTGTTGGCGGAGCAGGAGGGCGCTCCGATGCACGATCGTGATCGCCACCCCGAACGCGGCGAACACGTGGGCGAGTTCTACGGCGATGAACCCACCACCCACGATGGTCATCCGCGCTGGGAGCTCGTCGAGACGCATCACCGAGTCGCTGGTGTGGAACGTCACGCCGGCGAGACCGTCGATGGCCGGAATCATCGGGCGGGCCCCGGCCGCCAACACGAACTGCGTGCCGGTGATCGTGGCTACCGAACCATCGGCGGTGGTCACCGCCAGTTCCTTCACTCCGGTGAACACGCCCCGACCCTTGAACACCGTGATGTTGGCGCAACGATGGCTGCGGTATTCCTCGCCACCCGCGGCAATCGGATCGATCCGATTGAACACTCGATCACGGATATCTCGCCACCGGACCGCGTCGACGGTCGCATCGATCCCGAGTTGTCCACTATGACGCACCGTCTCGGCCGCATCGGCGGCGTGCACGAACATTTTGGTGGGGATGCAGCCCCGGTTCAGACACGTTCCGCCGAAGACACCCTCTTCTACAATGGCCACCCGCCACGAATCGAAGGCCGCCGAGAGGATCGAGTTGCCTGATCCGGTTCCGATGATCACCAGATCGAAATGGTTGGGCCCGTCAAGCGCAGTCACGCTGCAAGACCCTACGCGGTCGACCCTGGGGCCCGGACCCTCTCAGACGATGTCGTCCGGTAGGGCGACCCGCACCGGCTTGTCGTTGTCGGCCGTGGCGAAGTGCACCAGGAAGCTGCCGATCCCGGCGGCGCCCTGCATGTAGCCCGTTTGCGTCTGGACGAACTTCGGGCGAGTGCGGTGTTCGGCCTGCGTCCACCCGCTACCACCGTCGACGATCTCTGCTGACGACTCGATCACGTTGGCACACCGGTGAGCCAATTCGCGAAGTTCGGCGGCTTGGGTTGGCGTGGCATTCATGGCGAGCAGCAAGGCAGCGTCACCCAGACCGGCATCTCCGCAGCACCGTCCATGGTTGTTCCACCAGCCCCACGAACGTGTCGCCGGTGCGCCGATGGCGGCCATGCCCCGCAACATCTCATCGATCGGGCTCGCCTGCGAGGCGTCGCCGGTCAAGCGGGCCAGGAGGGAAAAAAGTCGACCGGTTCCGGCCGGGCCGTGACACTGCCCAAGGTAGAACTGGGGTGGCTGCTGTTCTTCGGTATGACACACGAGCGCACCATCCCCGACGGGCGTCAAACGCGAGGTCACGTAACGAGCGGCGTCGAGCGCGGCGTCGAGATAACTCCGGTCGTTGGTGGCCTCGTAGAGCCGAGCGAAGAAGTACCCGATGCCCGCGCCTCCGTGGGCAAAGTTCGGCGCCGTGAACGGGAAGGGCATATCGGCCATCAGGCCCCATCGCCTACCGTCGGGCGTCGTTTCTCCCACGTCCAACAGTCGCTGACCAGCAGCCACCGCGTGACTGATCCGTCCGAGCGACAGGAGCGTCAACGCGGCCCCACCGGCGCCGACCGACAGGTCGTAGACCTCACGAACTCCGGTGAAGCCGGTGATGTCGGAAAACGGCATCGGCTCGATCCAGCCGATCCCATTCCCGAGTGGCGATGATTGGGAAATCAAGCGGTCGAGGCACTGCGTCGTCGCGGCGCGGAACACCGGATCATCTGTGCGCATCGCAAGTTCGTTGAACACGAACGCGTAGCCGGCCCAACCGGTGGCGAAGGCAACCGAGGCCCACGGCTTCTTCGCTATCACGTCGACCAACTCTCGCCCCGCAACCACAGCCCGATCGGCGTAGATCTGCTCACCGGTCGCGTCGGTCAGTTCGAGCAGGAAGACGATCACGCCGGACGTGCCGTGATACAGCGTGTGATCCACGCGAGCTCCGGGCTCGTTGGTCTGCGCCCAGAAGGCGCCACGCCGTTGCGCTTCGATGAACGCGGCCGCGTCGACAGCAAGTTCCAGGGCTCGCGCTGTCTCCATTCCGTTGATCGTACGACGATCGGGCGGTCGTTACCCCAGTGCGGCGTAGGCCGGACGGATGACACCCTCGACCAGATTTCGCCGCTCAGCCCATGACGAGAACGACGACTCCATGGCGTTCACGGCAAGCTGACCGGCTTCCGCGTTGGTGAGGGCGTGCGCCGCCGCCACGGCCGCGAGCTCGGAACTCATCGATACATTCGACATCAAACGGTTGTCGGTGTTGATGCCAACCCGGAAGCCGA
>JAYSTV010000388.1:0-6832 GCA_043719425.1 Acidimicrobiia bacterium
CTGTCGATCCTGCTCTCCGGAGGGGCCGCCCTCTCGGCTCCGCTCAAGCAACGTTTCCTTGCCGCCCTGCCCCACCTGCTCATCATCGACGGCATCGGATCATCCGAAGCGGGAGGTCAGATGCAGAACATCTCGACCGGAGATCCGTCGAAGGCCACCACGGGAACCTTCATGGCCAGTGTAGGCAACCATGTGCTCACCGAAGCACTCGACGACGAACACCAGCCCGGCCACGACGGTCTCGGATGGCTGGCCAAGTCCGGACGTCTCCCGCTCGGCTATCTCAACGATGCGGCCAAAACGGCCAAGACATTCGTGACGGTCAAGGGCACCCGCTACTCCGTGCCGGGCGATCGGGCCAAGCTCCTCGTCGGCACAGAGGCTACGTTCGGAGCACCCATCGTCGAGTTACACGGACGCGACTCTGTGACCATCAATTCGGGTGGCGAGAAGATTTTTGCTGAAGAGGTCGAAGCGGCGATCATCGCCCATCCCGATGTATACGACGTCGTTGTCGCCGGTCGGCAGAGTGAGCGTTGGGGCAACGAAGTCGTCGCCATCGTTCGTCTGGTCGACGGGGTCGCGCCCGACGAGGCTTCACTGTTAGCCGAAGCGGAACGTCACGTGGCCCGCTACAAGTTGCCCAAGGCGTTCGTGTTCGTCGACGCCATCCAGCGCTCGCCATCAGGCAAAGCCGACTACCGCTGGGCGAAAGACGTCGCCGGCAAGTAGTCCTCGTTCGGCCTAGCCGTTCGTTATCTCATCGGCCAGCATGTCCATGAGCAACCCGTCGTGGAGTGATCCGTCGACGCCGCGCTCATAGCTGCGCAGAATGCCCACGGCCCGGAACCCCACCTTCTCGTAGCAGCGGATCGCGGCCAGGTTGTCGGCGGCCGGATCGATAACGAATCGGTGGACCGAGTGATCAGCGACAAGGTGGCGGCACAACGTTCGCACGGCATCGCTGCCGAGTCCCTGGCCGTGAACCTGCGGATCAAGGAAGAGGTCGATGCTCACGTGCGGATAGTCGGTGTCGTCGTTGGCCGCCCATTGGATCGCACCGACGACATCGCCGGAGGGACTTTCGATCACCAAGAACTGGAGCTCGTCATCGGCGATCGCTTGGCAAAGATCGGCCGCCAGATCGCCACCGCGCCACCGGTCGTGGACTTCGGGGGTAGAGCGGATCCGCACGAGTTCATCGACGTCGCCCGCCGCGGCGATTCGCAGCGTCGTCCGAGAACCACGAAATCCGGGCACCATGCCAGGCTACCTAGGTCCGCCATCCTTACGGCGCGGCGATTCGCAGGATCGCATGTGTGCTGAGCATAAGGACGATGCCGGGTACGGCAAATCGCAGGTTCCCGGCCGAGGCCGTCCAGAGCTCGAAGCTGGCGGCAAGAGCGAACGCCAACGCTGCCGTGACACCGCCGCTGACCGACGGCGCCGTCGGTTCCGTCGGGGCGACGGCGGTGAGGCCCCGTCGCTCTTTCGACGACAGCAGGGCGATGAAGCCAACCAGCACGACCAACGCCACCGCCAACAACGGAAGCTTCTGCAGCCACCAAGCGCCGGTCCCGACCGACGCCGTCGGGAGTAGATCAACCTGCGACAAACCAAAGACGGCAATGGCCAGTGCGGTGAAGTGCCAGAGGTACGAAGTCATCGTCATGGTGTTGGCCACGATCACGGTCGACCATGCCGTGCGATTGCGGGAAAGGAATCGGTCGACGCTCGGCGCCGCGGCGATCGCGAAGGAGCAGGCGCCCAGTCCGTAGGCCAGCAGCGCCAGCGACGGCGGCCACGTGTTGGCGAAACGGGCACCGGGCACGCTCACCATGGCCAGCGGCCAGGGACCAAAGGCCACCATCGAACCCGCGACGGTCCACGACGCCAGGCCGAGACGCACGAGCTGTCGAGGGGCAGGGAGGTGTCCGTCTTTCCAGGCAAAGCCGAGAACCTGGAAGAGCAACCAGCCGATGACGATGTTCATCTGCGGCACGAAGTGGATGCCGCCGAACCGAGCCGCCTCGCCGACCGCGAAGAGGGACATAAGCGCGCAAATGAAACCGAAACGGTGGCGGCGATAGAGCGTGAGCGTGTGCGGAGCGAGCGCCGTGTCGATCACGTAGTTCCCGAGAAACCACAGCGGGATGGCGGCGACCGCCAGCGCCGTGCGGGCCAGATCACCCACGCCAAGCACGGTGGCCACCGTGAGGACTACGAGCCAGGTACCGGCCAACCACGACGACGGCGCGGACAGGCGCAGTAGTCGCGCTCGGACCCACGCAGTGTCCTCCCGACCGGCACGGCGATGGGCGTCGAGCGATGCGGCGTTGGCGTAGCCACCAATACAGAAGAACAGCGGCATCACCTGAAAGACCCAGGTGAGGATGTGGAGCTGCGGCACCCGGTCAAGCGCATTGCCACCGATGATGTGACCGTTTTCCATTCGGGCGTCGGCCGCCAACCAGTGCCCCACCGCCACGGCCACCATGGCGACGGCCCGGTAGGCGTCGATGGCCCGGTTCCGGGAGGAGGGCGTGGCCTTGGCCAGCCCGGCGACGGATGCGGATGTGGGCGCAACGGAAGTTGTCATGCGGTTCAGCGTGGCGAACCGCCGGCGTTCTTCCTATCGAGCGACTCCCCTACTCCGCCGTGGGGGCCTTCCGATGTTGATCCAACGTTCAGTCGATGCCGTGTTCAACGGCGTATCGCACGAGGTCGGCTCGCCGAGAAAGCTGGAGCTTGCCGAGGATGTTCCGAACATGGTTCTCCGCCGTTTTCGGCGAGATGGAAAGCTCCTTGCCGATCACGCCGTACGTATGGCCACGGGCCACCAGTTGCAAGACTTCGCGTTCGCGTGGCGAGAGGGGCGATGCGCCTGTCGCCTTCGAGAGACGACGGAACTCGCCGAGGACGAGCGCCGCCATGGATGGACTGAACACCGGTTCACCTCGCGCTGCAGTTGCGAAGGCCTCGCGGAGTTCTTCGATCGGCGTCGTCTTCAACAGATAGCCCGCCGCTCCTTCCGCTACCGCGTCGAGGAGATCACGTTCGGCTTCCGACACGGTCAGGATCACGATCGGGACCAAGGTGGCACAGGCGCGGACCACGGCGAGGCCACCGCCTCGGGGCATGTGGAGATCGGACACCACGAGATCGGGGCGATGCGCGTTGATCACATCGATGGCGCCTTCGGCGTCGTCGGCCTCACCAACGACGTGAAAGCGGGGGCCAAGTTCGGCCTTCAGCCCGACGCGGATGAGCTGATGATCGTCCGCAAGTACCACTCGGATCGGCGGCACGGCTACCTGCTCCACATCTTCACCTCGGTCCCCGCTCCGGGGGCACTCGTCACTTCGGCACGGGCGCCGACCTCCTGGAGTCGAGCGCGGATCGAGTCACTGATTCCTCGACGGTCACCCGTGGTCGTCGGGTCGAAGCCGCGCCCATCGTCACGCACGCTTATGAAGATCACGCCGTCGTCATCGACCTCGGCGAACACCACGGCACGGGTCGCCTGAGCATGCTTCGCGACATTGGTGAGCGCTTCGCCGGTCGCCGCCGCGAGGGCAGCGAGCACGGCGTCGCCCGCCCGGGCAGCATCGGCATCGTCGAGCACCGAGATCGTGACGGCGAGGTCGTTGGCGCGCCCAACGCGGCCGGCCACGCGCCGAAGTCGATCTTCGAGAGTCCCGCCTTCGTCGTTGCTGCGCACGCCATGAAACAGCCACGCCCGAAGTTCACGATCACTGGCTCGTGCTTCACTCGCCAATTCCGGGTCGGAGGTGCGCGTCCGGCGGTCGACCAGGGCCAGGGTCTGCAGCACCCCGTCGTGAAGGGTGCGGGCCACCTCGTCGCGAGCTCGACGCAGCGTCACCTCGTTCTCAACGGACCGAAGGCGCGTTGTAAGCGCGCCGAACACCACACCGGCAACCGCGTAGAACACAGCGCTCGAGATGAGCGACAGCACACGGTCGGCCGGAAAGTCCGATACCCCGTTGGCGAGAGCTCCGAAGAATCGACCGGTCGAGGCAAACACACCAACGAACGCGCCCCACCAAGGTCCCAGGGCGATGGCCGACGCGATCGCCGCGACCAGCGGCCAGTTCCCGGCGAGGTTCTGTCCCGGACCGAAGGAGTGACCGGCCTGGAAGACCCAACCGTCGAGGACGAGAACGGACCAGGCGACGAACGCCTCGAGCACGACGAACAGCGGATGGACCAGAGCGCTCGGTCGACGCCGAAGCAGCACCGTGTCACCGGCCGTCCAGACAAACGCCGCAAATACGGCGACCACGGCGACGATCGGTCGATCAACGTCCTCTCGTTGCAGCACGGCGACAACGGCCAGCCATACCCAGATGGCCCATCGGGCAATGGCGATGGTGGCGAGGATCGTCCGGTCGGTCGGCGTCTGCTGGGTATCCGCTCGCACCGAAGCAGTCTCGCGTCAAGTCGCCTACGACCGCCATCGCCTCGACGAGCCCGATGAGTGGGGAGACCTCGCAAGCTTCCGAAGCGCAGCCGTAGCGACATGAACTCGCTGCCACTCCGAGGAGAGATCCGTCGACTGTCGCTAGTGGACCTTCTGGAAGACGGCGACTTGGTTGGTGCTGTCCGACGTGAAGGGCTTCTTCGTCCATCCGGCCCACCGGTCGACGAGTTGGAATCCGGCCAGTTGTCCCATGAGATCGAGTTCCGATGGCCAGATGTAGCGAAACGGCGCGGAGTCGCGCACGAGACGACCGTCGACCGCCATCCAATGATGTGATGTCGTGATCTGTTCGACGAAATCGTCAATCGTCTCAATACCAACGTGATCGTCGGACAGATCGAACACCCTTCGCCCTTCACCGGCGGGGAACCGTCGAAGCTGAGGAACCATGACCTCAACCACGAAATGACCGCCCGGGTCGAGGTGGCGTGCGGCATTGACGAACACCGCCACCTGTTCGGCTTGGGTGGTCACGTTCATGATCGTGTTCCACACGAGGTACACGAGCGAGAACGTTCCCGGCACTCGCGTGGTGGTCATGTCCCCGACGACAACCGGAACCTGATCGGCGCCCGGCTTCTTCGACATCTGATCCACCATCGGCTGCGACAATTCGATGCCCTCGACGAGCACGCCCCGAGCGCTCAACGGTAGGGCGATGCGGCCGGTACCGACGGCGAACTCCAACACCGGACCACCTCTGGCCAACTCGCAAAGAACGTCGACAGCGGGGCCGACGACGTGCGGGTGGAACATCGCCGCCGACGTCTCGTCGTACACGTCGGCCAGTTCTTGTTTCCACGTGATTGACGCCACGACGGAAGTCTTCCAGCCGACGCCGCCGGCCACCTCGTCTTTTTCGAAAAAGCCAACGGGCGGCGAACCTGTCGACGCGCTGGCGCGCACGTCAGGCACTCACCCGCGCACATCCCCCATCGACGCGCGCACATCGGCCTCAAACCGGCTGCTTTCGGTCAAATTCGGTCGATCTGTGCGGCAGAAGGGGCGATCCCCACAGCGACTACACCTCATGCTGGAAACGTTCGCCACTCTGGGGACAATACCCCGACGCCGCGGCGTTGGCCCTAGGGGACATACCATTCGACTTCGTCGCCGGCTATCCAGCCGCGGCTACTGCTGCTGACAAAACGCCATGCTCCCGCCTTCGGATCACATCGACGTCGTTGCGCTTGATCTGGCTCGCGTCCTTTCGGTGCCCGAATTCCATCCGGAACACGCCACGTTTCAGCCCTTTCCGGTCCATGCCTTTGCGATCCGCCACCCGGACGGCGTCATTGTGGTCGACACCGGCATCGGCTTCGGAAACGAGCACATTCAGCTGCTCTATCCCCACGAAGCTCGGAGTCTTGTGGCCGAGCTGAATCGATCCGGAATCGATGAACGCGACGTCCGTTTGATCGTCAACAGTCATCTGCATTTCGACCACTGCGGCCAGAACAACAGTAGAAGGGCATCCCAGATGCCGGTATTTCGTGCTCGTTTGTGAGGAAATCGGGCGGAGTGGGATGCCAGATTGTGCGATCTGGGATGGAAAACTGCCAGCCTGCCAACAGAACCTAAGGAGTGGGACCCAGGCGGACGGCGTCGGACCATTCGCGTAGCGATTGCTTCATGATGTCCACGTCGGCACCTACCGCGATGAACGAAAGTTCGCCACCGCCTTTCAGGTCGCGGTACCGGACGTTGAGCTTGCCGTTCTCGGTGCCGTACTCCAGCTCGGGACGGCCGGGCAAGGGCCGACTTTCGAAACGAATATCGGAATAGTCAGCGCGCAGATGTTGTATCCGCTGCTTGCGCAAATACGAGCGAATATCGTTAATGCGCGTGGCATCGGTGCCATCGGTCGACACGAACGACGCCGTCATGCCGGTGCTGGTCTCCGTCCACGCTTGGGACACGCGCGCTCCGTCGGCCACGAGTTCCGACCGCGCCCTGTCCTGCTTGGCGTCCTTCTGGTTCTTGCGCGCCGACACCAAATTGAGCACGAAGAACGCGGCCACGATCACGCTCAACACCACGATCAGGGTGCGCCCGCGAACCGAGCGCGCCGCGGTGAGTTCCGGTGACCCGCCCTTGCCCTCCGAGACCACCGTCGCCATTACTCGGCCTTCTTCACAGCATGTCCGCCGAACGCATTGCGCAACGCCGAGAGGACGCGCAGTCCATAGGCATTGTCTTCACGTGAGCCGAACCGAGCGAACAGCGAGGACGCGATCGTGTAGGCCGGCGCGCCAAACTCGACGGCGGCGTCGACGGTCCAGCGACCTTCACCTGAGTCGTCGACGTAGCCCTGCAAATCGTCGAGGCCCG
>JAYSTV010000389.1:0-2814 GCA_043719425.1 Acidimicrobiia bacterium
CGCACGAAGTTGGAACCTGTGTGATGGTCATCACAGACGGCACCGCGGCCACGCAACACGCTGGCTGGCATGACCACTCCGACACTCGACGTTGACTACCTGATCATCGGCGGTGGTGCCGTCGGCATGGCCTTCGCCGACTCGCTGCTCACCGAGACCGAAGCGTCCCAGAAGACGATCGCGATCGTCGACCGTCATCACCGCCCGGGCGGACATTGGAACGATGCGTATCCGTTCGTGCGCTTACATCAGCCGTCGTCGAGCTACGGCGTGAGTTCACGGCCGCTTGGCACCGGCGCCAAGGACGAGGTCGGCCACAACAAGGGCATGTTCGAGTTGGCGTCGGGGCAAGAGGTGCTCAGTCACTTCGACCTCGTGATGCAGCAACGATTCCTGACATCGGGCCGGGTGCACTGGTTCCCCATGAGCGACGCGTCCGATGACGGCACCGTCACGTCGCTGCTCTCCGGCGAGACCACGTTGATACGCGCGCAGAAGGTTGTCGACGCGACGCATTCCAAGATGCAGGTCCCGTCAATGCACAAGCCGTCGTTCACGGTCGCTCGCGAGGTCGCCTTCATCCCGTTGAACGCGTTGCCCCGAGTCGCGCAGGCTCACGACTCCTACGTCGTGATTGGCGCCGGGAAGACGGGTATGGACGCCATCATTTGGCTGCTCGACAACGGCGCCAATCCCGAGTCGATCCAGTGGGTCATGCCGCGCGACTCGTGGCTTCTGCGTCGAGGCAACTTCCAGCCCGGTAGCTGGGCGAGTCGTGCTCGAAAATGGCGAGATCGAAACGAGCCCGAGCACGTTGCACATCGATTGCTCGGCCGCTGGGATTCCGACGCTGCCCGCCAAACCAGTCTTCGACGGCAATCGCATCACGCTGCAGTGGGTGAGGCTCTGCCAACCGACGTTCAGTGGCGCGGTCATCGGCGTGGTCGAGGCCAACGTTCACGATGAGGCCGAGAAGAACATGCTCTGCGCGCCTATTGCTCCGCCAACGATGCCGCGTGATTGGCTGAAGATGATGATCGTCGAGCTGGCCAACCGTGACCTGTGGCGCGAGCACCCTGTCGTGACCAGGTTCCTGGAGCAGTCTCGACTAAGCGGAGGATTCCAGCAGAACCTCGCGTCGCTTACGCCAGAAGACACCGAGATCTGGGCCGACCTCGACCGCTACCTCGGCGCTGCGGGCCCGGCGGCCGCGAACGCTCGCCGCCTCCTCGGCTCGTGACGTCGACCCCTACACTCCTTCGATGATCGACGCCTCCTTCACGACCGTCCGCAACGGCGACATCAACCTTCGCGTTGCCACCGTCGGAAGCGGTCCGCTCATTCTCTGCATCCACGGTTGGCCGGAGCTATGGATCTCGTGGCGCCATCAGATGGAACACTTTGCGCGCATAGGGTTTGCCGTGGCGGCGATGGATGTGCGGGGCTACGGCGGCAGTTCCAACCCAACCGACGTCGCGTCGTATCGACTCAGCGAACTCTGCTCCGACGCGGCGGTCGTCATCGACGCGCTGAGCGACGGTCCGGCGATCGTCTTCGGCCACGACTGGGGCGCACCGATTGCCTGGAATACCGCACGGTTCCATCCGACGAAGGTGCGAGCGGTGGCCGGTATGAGCGTGCCGTACACGCCAGTGGGACCATCACCGTCAACAGAGATGTGGACGCAGCTCTACGCCGATCGGTTCTTCTACCAGAACTACTTCCAGACGCCTGGCGTGGCCGAAGCCGAGCTCGGCGTCGACATTGCTCGGAGCCTGCGGATGATCTACCACTCCATCAGTGGTGCGGGGGCCGGCCTGTTCCTGCAACACAAGCCTCTTGACGCCACGCTGCTCGATGGACTCGTCGACCCCGATCCGTTTCCGTCATGGCTCAGCGTCGAGGAACTCACGATGTATGCGTCGGCAATCGAGGAGGTCGGGTGGCACGGTCCACTGAACCGCTTTCGGGCGCAAGCCCTCGACTCCGCCGAACTCGGTTCGCTTCCCGACCCAGTTCTGACGCAACCCGCCACGTTCATTGGCGGCGAACTCGACGCTGTTCGCCACTTTGTCGACGGGATCGACATCTTCGACTTTGCGCCCGCCGCATGTGCCGACTTCCGCGGATCGACGATCGTCCCTGGAGTCGGCCACTGGGTGCAACAGGAAGCGCCCGTGGCGGTGAATACCGCGTTGCAAACGTTCGTCGAGTCACTGGAGTCGTAGCGATCTCCTGCATCTCGAGGCTTCGTCGGCCACCCACTGAACCGCAGAGCGAGAGTGCGTTGGGCTACGTTTCGTGAACCTGTCCGGAACCTCCGGAAGGGCATCACACGGGAGTCACGTTGAAGATCCATCTGCTTCGCATCGCCGTTGTCAGTGCCGCATTGGCCACGTTCGTCGCCGTCGCCGCACCCTCGGGCTTTCTCTAGTCAGTAGCAGGTATGTCCCGTGGGGGACGGACCGTCGGCATCGCGGCATCTGTTGTTGTTATCGACTTGAGCAGCAAGTACCTCGCCTACCAGGTGGTGAAAAGCGCTCCGATGGTCCGCCTCTCCCGGAATCCCGACATGGCCCTCGGTTCGGTGTCCTTGTCGAGCGGACTCGTCGCGCCGCTTGTCGTCTCCTTGGTGGCGGTGTTGCTCTTCGGACATGCGCTGTACCTCTGTCGCCGGGACCGTCTCCCCGCTTGGTCGATCGCCTGCTTAGGGGGTGGCGCCGTTGCGAACGGGCTCGATCGGCTGGCAAGCGGTGCGGTCCACGATTGGCTGGCGCTCGCAACGGTTTCGGCCAACGTCGCGGACCTTGCGAT
>JAYSTV010000390.1:0-16624 GCA_043719425.1 Acidimicrobiia bacterium
TGCCGAGAGACAAGAAAACCCTGTGAACAAGCGATGAATGTCCGCAGTTCAGGGTCTTCCGTCGGCCAGAATAGTGACCAAGTCGAGCGGCGGTTGACCCCGTTCGCCCCGACGTTGCCTGGCCCCTGTGTCTCTCTCGAAATGAGTTCGAACGATGTCCCCGACGATCACCCGAAGCACTGCCCGGCGTGGAGTCGCTGTGCTGTTTGGCGCAACGAGCGCGTTCGTCGCGGCGGTTCCTGTGCTGGCCCAAGGGGAAACAAGCACGGTTGCGCCGACCACGGCTGTCGCCACCACGCTGGCACCTACGACCACCCCCACCACGGTCGCCAGCGTGTCGGCTCCGGCGAGCACGACCCTGGCGTCAACGACGGTGCTCGGAACGACGACCTCAGCGACCTCAGCGACCTCAGCGCCCACAACCACTAGCGCGGCCCAGGTTGCGCCGACCCCGTTCGTGCCCGTCGCCGTTCTTCGCCAGGGCTCCAAAGGCGCCGACGTTGAAGCAATGGAACGAAAGCTCGACCTGCTGCGATATGACGTCGGAAAGGTCGACGGTCGCTTCGACACCCAAACGTGGCAGGGCCTCATGGCGTTTCAAAAACTGCACGGCCTGAAGCGAACCGGGAAGTTCGATATCGCCACCCAGCAAGAGTTGGCCGGGGCGGGAATTCCCGGCGGACTGATCCCCAACGGTGGGCTACCACGAGTGGAGGTCGACATCTCACGACAGATTCTCATGTACTTCGATGAGTATGGGCTCAATCGTGTGGTCGCCGTCTCTTCCGGCTCGGAGAAGAAGTACTGCGAGGCGTCAAAGACGACGGGCAAGCAGGCCTGTGGTGACGCCCGAACACCGCGTGGGAACTACCGGATTGAGCGGCGAATCAAGGGCAAGCGCGAGAGCGATCTCGGCACGCTGTATAGCCCGATGTACTTCACCGGTGGGTTCGCCATCCATGGTTCGCCGAGTATCCCGGCGTATCCGGCATCGCACGGGTGTGTGCGGATCACCAACCGAACTGCGGACTGGATGTTCCAAGACGTCAAGAACGGCACGCCCGTCTACGTCTTCGATTGAGCACTATCTGAAGATCAGCGCGCGTGCGGTGTGCGGCTGGTTCACGATCTCGCCGCCTCCTAAACCGATCACCGCATCGGCCACCATGCCGGCCGGCGAGAGCATCATCCACTCGTCCAGGGAGCTGAACCGTGGCTCCTCGCCGAGCGAAGGAACCGGCGTAGTTTGCCGGTCAACGAACAGAAGCGCGCCGAGGATTGGTCGGCGGTCGACGTACGTCGCGTCGAGCAGTCCTTGCCCGGCAACTTCGTCGTCGTGCACCCGAAGTTCCACGATTGAACCGTCGTCGATCGTTTGGTCGAGCACCATGCTCCCGAGCCGACGCTGCATCCCCAGAACGTTGGCCACGAAGGTCCCGGTGGCCAGCCGATTCGGGCTGCTGACGCCGATCAGGACTCCCGCGCGAAGCTCGGTTCTCTCGCTCGGGTCGAGCCCGGCGATGATCTCGTCGAGCCGAGTCAGTGCGGGCTGACCGTCGAGCTCGACGATCAGCCGACCCTCGACGGAGGTCGCCACCATCGGCGGCCCGACCGGTCGAGTTCGGCTGGCGGAAACGACCGACACGTCGGCATCGTCGAAGGCCAGGGCTACGGCGCCCACCGCGACTCCGTTCACGAGCACGACGGCCGGTGACCCGGATGATGGACGAACGGTGGCTCCGACGATGGCGGTCGGCGAACCGGCCGTGGGCCACTCGTTACGTGAGGGGGCCGGCCAATTCGGTGCAGCGCTGAAAACTGCGAAGGCGGACGGCGACGCACTGAACGAGCTAGGAGCACGGGGCGGGGTGCCGACGCTACTCACGATGGATCGAACCGAGCCGACGGCGGCGCACCACAGGACCACACCGGCCCCGTCGACAACCTCCCGGCCTCCACCGAATATCCCGGAACTGGATACGGTCACGATGGTCCGCGGGCCAAGGGTCTGCAACACCGTCGCGGTCAACTCGCCGAGAAACCCCACATGGTCTCCACGCGCAAAGAGCACGGCCACATCGGGGTGCATGCCGACCCGTTCAAGCGCGTCGCCGATGACTTCACCGGCCGCCGCCGCGGCCACCGGATGGGTCGAGACGGTTGACGAGATCCGCGACGGACCATGGCGGGAAGGCACAGACAGGCACGCTAGCGACGTGGTCAGTCATGGTCGCCAGACGGGTCGAGGCTGTGCCCGGTAGCCTGGTCGAGGTGCCTACGCGACCGCCACCGTCGACCGAGACGTTGCTGGCCGCGCCCGAGCTCGTCGCCGAAATCATAAGTACTCGCGACGCTCTGATCGTGGCCGCCCGTCGGCTGTTCGCCGAGCAGGGGTACGAAGGAACGAGCCTGAACGACATTGCCGCCGAAGTCGGTATCCGTCGACCGAGCCTGCTGCACCACTTCGAATCGAAAGAAGCGCTGTACCGCGTCGTGTTCGACTCGGCAGTGGCCGACTGGTTTGGTCGGGTCGACTCGTCCGTGCGGGGGAAGGCCGATGGCTGGGAAAAGGTTGAACAGGTCCTCGACGCCTCCTTCGACTTCTTCGCCGCGAACCCGGACTTTGTTCGAATGGTGCGGCGCGAAGCGTTGGCCAAGGTCAGTCCGCTCGGCGTGAATCTCGGTGAGTTGCTCCGACCCATGCTTCACCGGGCGATGGGCTTTTTCGGGCGAGAGATGGACGCTGGCCGAATGCGTCGCTTCGACACTGACCACCTGCTCCTCACGGGCTGGGGTTCGGTTCTGAGTTGGTTCAGCGACGTGCCCTTCCTGGAAGCGCTGCTCGAACATGATCCGCTCTCCGAGGCCGCGCTGGCTGTTCGCCGCCAACACCTCAAGGACTTTTACCGGGCCGCGCTGCAACCCTGAGCCCCCGATTGAATGGTCGCCATGACTACGTTGGTCTCATGCAGGTACCCCCCAACTGTGATCTCACGCTCGGCATGGTGTGCGTCGACAAGACCACGCCCGGACTCACCGTGTGGCAGATGGTTGCCGACGAGCGATTCGCCAATCCTGCGGGAGTGATGCAGGGCGGATTTGTGGCGGCCCTGTGTGACTCGGCGATGGGGGCGAGCTCGGTCACGTTTGTGGCCGGACGCAAGGTTTTTTCCGCCAATGCCGAGATCAAAGTCTCATTCCTGCGGCCGGCGATTGTTGGATCGGTGCTCACGTGCACGGCTCGCGTCGTCTCGGGCGGCAAGACCGTGGTGTTCGTCGAGGCCGAGGTCGTCGACGACGCAGCCCGAGTTGTTGCTCGTGCCTCGTCGACCTACGTGACGTCCCCGCGGACCGACGGATGACCCTCGGGGCACCGCCGGGCAGGTTTTCTGACCCTCGTATTCGACGCGCCGTTGGGGTCTTCGGCCTGGCGTCGGTCGCCGTCGCCGTCGCGGCCATGGCGATCGATCCCGTCGCGTCCACCCGATTGGTTCCGTCGGCGTCTGGTCCAGTGCTGACGGTGCGGCGGGCGCCAGCTGTTTTGCAGGTTGCTCTCGGCCGCCAGAACCTGGCCAAGGCGCTCGATCTGGTCGCGTCCGACCCCGAGTTCGTCGCGGCCAGGTCGTCGTCGTGCGTGCATGTCGTCATCGATGGCGGAACGGTCTACGACGATGGCGCCACTCGACCGGTCACCCCGGCGTCGACCTTGAAAGTTCTCACCACGGCCACCGCCCTCTCGTTGATCCCGGCCGGGACAACGTTCACAACCGAGGTACGAGCCGCCGCGCCGCCAACGGATGGCGCGGTGAGCGGTGACCTATGGATTGTGGGTGGCGGCGATCCGTTGCTCGAAACGGCCGACTACACCGCCACCCAGGATCACGCGCCGGAGATCGCCACGAAACTCGAAGACCTGGCCGACAGGGTCGTGGCCGCCGGCGTGACGCGGATCAACGGGCGGGTCATCGGCGATGACCGCCGGTTCGACGACATGCGCGTCCTGCCCACGTGGAAGAAGGGCTACGTCGCGTCGGGCGAGGTTGGTCCAATTGGCGGGCTCAGCATCAACGACAACTTCACGGTAAAGAACGCCAAAGGTCGAAGGACGGGTTCGTCGGATCCTTCTCGTGACGGGGCCGCCGAGTTCGCCGACCTCCTCGTCGCCCGCGGTGTGACAATCACGGGAACGCCGGCCGGCGTTGGGTCAGGAGCCGACTCCGTGTCCGGGGCGCCCCCGGGCACCGTGGTGGCCTCGATTGAATCCGCGCCGATCGAGAAGGTCATTCAGGAGACGCTCGTGTTCAGCGATAACACCGCCGCTGAGATGCTGCTCAAGGAAGCGGCCTTTCGGTCGACGCAGGCGCCGGGCACGTTCGCGGCCGGCGTAGCGGCCGTGCGGACGCTGGTGGCGACGCGTTCTTCGGGAAGTATCAGTACGGTCGACGGATCAGGTCTTGACCGCAGTGATCAGCTCACCTGCACGGTGCTCACCGACGTTCTCGCCGCCGAACCCATCGGCGGAGCTTTGGAGTCGGGGTTGGCCGTGATGGGGCGAACGGGGACATTGCGCAAACGCCTCAAAGGTGACCCGGCGGAGGGGCGAGTCCGAGCGAAAACCGGATCGCTGAACGGGGTTTCGTCCCTCGCGGGATTCGCTGACACTCGGAACGGGGCTCGGGCAGTGTTCGCCTTCGTCGGCAACAGCCTGGCGTCGACGGCGACGGGAGTGCGGCTCGGAAATCGCCTTGCCCAGCAACTCGTCGCCTTTCCCGATGCACCCGACGTGCGCATGCTCGGGTTCCCCCAGTGAGCGCGTCGGGCTCGGAGCTCTCTCGGTTGCCCATGTTTCCGCTCGGCTCGGTCCTCTTTCCCGAATTGGGCCTGCCGCTTCGCGTCTTCGAACCCCGGTACCTCCAGATGATGGCCGAATGTCTCGACGGTGACCGCTGCTTCGGGGTGGTGCTGATTGAACGCGGGTCAGAAGTCGGTGGCGGTGAGGTTCGGCTGCGGGTCGCCACGGTCGCCCAGATCCTTGACGTCACTCTGCAAGACGACGGCACCCTCGGGGTGTTTGCGGTGGGCACGGGCCGCGTCGAGGTTGCCGAGTGGCTACCTGACGCCCCGTATCCAGCTGCCATCGTTACCCCACGCGCTGATTCCGACGATGTGGGCGACGCCTTCGACGGCGCCGTGGCCGCAGTGACCAAGCGGCTTCGGTCGGCCTTGGCCCAACGAACGGAGGCCAATCTCCCGGCCGCTCCGGCCACGATCGAATTGTCACCGGACCCGGCGATTGCGCTGTGGCAGGTCTGCGCGCTCGTCCCCGCGACCGCATTCGACGACTACGGGCTCCTCGCCACGCGCTCTGCGTCGGAACGAATCAGTGCCATCGACGAGCTCCTCGATGCCTCGGCCGACCAGGTCCGTTTCCACCTTGGGTAAGGCTCCCTCGGCTCGAACAACGGGCTCGCGTGACCCGCTGGCCCGAACTATCGTCGCTTGGCGTGCCCAGCTCACCGTTCACACGACTGGTTGACCGCGTCAAGCCTCTCGCCGACACGATCCGGCAGACGAATCCAGCTGCGGCCAAAGCCTCGGCCACCAGGGGCGCCACGAGTGCCAAAGAGATCGCCCAGCTCAGCCTCTCCTACGTCAAACAGGAAACGAAGCTTCCACTGCAGGGCCTCGGTCGGTTCCTCGCCTTCGGCATCGCCGGTGCCCTGTTCCTCGGAGTCGGTACCGTCCTGCTGACCCTGGCCCTGCTCCGGGGTCTCCAAACGGCCTTGAGCTATGATCGGCTCAAACAGTCTGGGGAAACGCTGGTGCGGCAGCGAGGGCCGCTGAGCGGCTCGTGGACGTGGCTGCCATACCTCCTCGCCGGACTCGGTGCGCTCGTGGTGATTGGACTGTTTGTGTTGTCCTGGTCTCGCGATGCCAAGAAGTCGATCCGCTGAACGACCCCGCCGAATAGCCCACGCCGACGACACGAACGACACCGAAGAGATTTCAGAGAACCTGCCATGGCGAAGAAGAAAAAGAACACCGAACCCCAGCCCGGCGTCGATCGTCCGGTCGAGCGTGCCGACATTGAGCATCGTTTGCGCGACCTGCGCAGCGATTTCGAATCGGTCAAGCAGTCGGCGACGGGGGCTGGATTAGCCGTGGGCCTCGGCGTCGCCCTGCTCCTCGTCCTCGCAGCCTTCGTGATCGGTCGCAAGCGCGGGCTGGCAAAGTATGCGTTCGTCGAGATCCGTCGGGCCTAGTGGGAGCTCTCCTCGCAGCGTTTATCCGTCGCCGAGTTCGCGATAGGGGCGTCCGCAACGGCTCGTCGCTGTGGCTCGTCGTGGGCGCGTTCGGAGTACTGCGACGGATGTACCGGTTCTTCGCCCCGAAGAACGAGACCATTCGCCTCGGCGAGAAGATCCGGCCCGGTGACGATCTGGTGATCCGCTATCCGGGCCAAGCTGGCCGCAAGGTCCGGAAAGAACAAAAGTTGGTCACCGCTCGACGGTCGGCCGCGCAGGCCGACCACGAACGCCGACGGTTGGCGTTGGCGGCAAAGGCCGAAGGCTCCGGCCGCCGGGCTCGCAAGGCCAAGCGAGCGCTTGAGTCGCTCGTGGAACCGCGCGTCTGACCTGATGTCGCGTCCCCTCGAAGCAGGCGAGAAGGTTGTTCTCGTCGACGCCAAGCGTCGCCGCTATCTGCTGACCCTCAAACCCGGTTCGCAGTTCCATTCCCATGCGGGATATCTCACGCACGATGAGGTGATTGGCTCCGAGGAAGGGACGATCACCCGGTCCACTCAAGGAGCCCGGTACACCGTCATCCGGCCAACATTGGCGGAGTTCGTGCTCAAAATGCCACGGGGGGCTCAGGTCATCTACCCGAAAGACCTCGGCGCCATTCTCCTGCTCGCCGACATCTTTCCGGGGGCGCGAGTCTTCGAGTCGGGTGTCGGGTCCGGCGCGCTGTCGATGACCATGCTCCGCGCTGGAGCAATCATCACGGGCTACGAACTGCGCGAGGACTTTGCCGAGAAGGCGAAGGAAAACGTTGGCGCGTTCCTCGGACCGGAGTCACTGGAGCGCTACGACGTGAAGATTCGCAATACGTCGGACGGGATCGACGAAACCGACTTCGATCGCATCGTGTTGGACTTGCCCGAGCCATGGCTGGTCGTTCCACATGCAGCGAAGGCCCTGCGTACGGGAGGCATCTTCCTGTCGTATCTCCCAACGATTACCCAGGTGGTCACCTTGCGCGACACCCTCAAGGATTACGGCTTCGCCATGGCGGAAACGATGGAAGTCCTCCATCGCGGCTGGCATATCGAGGGCATGTCGGTCCGCCCCGACCACCGCATGGTCGCGCACACCGGTTTCCTGACCCACGCCCGGTTCCTTGCCCCCGATGCCACGGAGTTCGTTGGGGCGAGCGCGCTGCCCGAGGACACCCGCTGAGCTTGGCGTCACGGAAGATGGGGACCCGGTGAGCGCGCTCGACGTTGCCTTGGGAATTGCGGTGTTGGCGGCATTCGTGGGCGGATATCGCAGCGGTCTCATTGTCCGAGTCACGTCGTGGCTCGGGCTCGGCCTGGGCCTCACCCTTGTCGCCACCAACCTTTCGGTGATCCGGCGAGCCATCACGACGGTGAAGGGTCTGCCCGAAGCCATGGTTTTCGGCCTCGTTCTGGCCGGTGGCGCGCTCGCCGGGAAATCGGTTGGGTACTTCTCGGGACGGTGGATTCGCCACCATCTACCCGGCCGGAGCCTGGCTCGGCTCGACCGGTTCGCCGGCGCAGGGGTTGGAATCGTCGGCGTGGCGCTCACGTTTTGGATGCTCCGTCCGCTGTTGGCCCTGGTCCCGGGTTGGCCGAGCGAAGTGACCCGCGACTCCTACGTGGCCGACCGGTTCGAGCGGTCGCTACCGAGCCCGCCCGACGTCCTGCGTAACGCTCGTCGGAGCCTGTCGGCCGGCGTGTTTCCCCAGGTCACCGATCTGGTCACGCGATCACTCGCCCCCGGGCCGCCGCCGGCCACGGCGACCGTCGACGCGGCCACCATTTCGACGTCGCGTCGAGGAGTGGTCCGGGTCCAGGCCAAAGCCTGCGGCTTCACCGTGTCGGGCACCGGATACGTGAGCAGCCGGGGCGAGATCACCACGGCCGCCCATGTGGTGTCGGGAAGCCGCTCCATCGAGATCACCGATGACGACGGCCGGGTGCGGCCAGCCACCATGGTTTCGCTCGACCCCTCGCTCGACCGGGCGCGGCTGTCGGCCGATACCGGCGGACTGATCGTGCTTGGTTCAGGGAGCGCCTCGCCGGGGGATGAGGTGGCGATCTTCGGCTTTCCGAAAGGCGGCGGCCTGCGGGTGGCGTCGGGCGGTGTCCAGGAGAAGCTGGTGGCCCGCGGACGAGACATCACCGATCGTCGGGACGTGGAGCGGCCGGTGATAGTGATTGCCGCCACGCTGGCTCCCGGTGATTCCGGTGGGCCGGTGCTCGATCAGAACGGCGACGTGGTGGCCATGGCGATCGCCGTGGCCCCAGACCGCAACAACACGGCCTACGCCATCGATCCGACCGGACCGGCAATCGCCGCGACCAGGCTGCCCGGCCGATGCCTGGCCGGCTAGGTAGACGCCGCCCGGACGCGAAGCGACCGCCCGCAGGCGGTCGCTGATCCATCGCTGAGGATCCGCAGGGGCGGAATCGGCTCACTCCATTTCGATGAAGATGCACTCTCCGGGACACTCTTCGGCCGACTCGATGGTGCCGTCGTAGTCCTTTTCGACCACGTTGGCCAAGCCTTCGGGGCCGCCTGGGTCAGAGAACACCTTGGTGCCTTCGCGGACGTAGGCCAGGCCATCGTCGAGCAACGTGAACACGGACGGGGCGATCTCCTCGCACAGACCATCACCTGTGCACAGGTCCTGATCGATCCATACCTTCATACCCATGATGCGCTGTCTCCTCGTGGCAAAGCAGGTTGAGCCTCCAACGTAGTAGCTCCGATACCGATAGGACAGACGTTGGCGCGATGAATGTGGTTTCGTGAGCGTGCCGAGGTGAGATTGCCGACGGTGAAGGCGCAGAGTCGTCGGCGCGATGAATGTGGTTTCCCTTGTCTACGGACCGACAGCCGATAGGGTCGAGTGAGAGGACCAAACTTCCCCGAGGAGGCCCAGCCAATGCCGAACGAGCGCAAGACCGAGTCCGATGCCAAGGCCCGCGCCAACGAACGCGAGATCGAAGAGCTGCGTGAGACCGCCAAACTTTTGGAGTCCGAGGTCGTCGACATCCGCCGCAAGCTCCAAGACGCGCCTCGACGGGTCCGAACCCTGGAGGAGCGGCTCCTAGAAACCAAAGGTCAACTGGCGCAGGCCATGAGCCAGAACGAGAAGCTCACCTTCACGTTGCGTGAAGCTCGCGATCACATCGCCGCCCTTCGCGAGGAAGTGGAGAAGCTCACCCAGCCACCTTCGGGGTACGGCACGTTCCTTGGTCGCAACGACGACGGCACGGTCGACGTGCACACGTCCGGCCGCAAGATGCGGGTCTCGATGCATCCCGACCTCGATGAGATCGACTTGTTCCGAGGTCAGGAGCTGGTGCTCAACGAGTCCATGAACGTGGTCCGCGCTCGCGCCTTCGACGGAAACGGTGAAGTGGTCACGCTGAAAGAAGTGCTCGAAGACGGCGCCCGGGTGATCGTCACCGGTCGCGGCGACGAAGAGCGGGTCGCGGAACTGTCCGACGAGATGCGCGCCGAGAAGCTCCGCAGCGGCGATTCCCTGCTCTTCGATCCTCGTTCGAACCTGGTACTAGAGCGCCTGCCCCGGGCCGAGGTCGAGGAGCTGGTCCTCGAAGAAGTGCCCGACATTTCCTACGAAGATGTCGGCGGTCTCGATGCCCAGATCGATCTCATCAAAGATGCGGTGGAGCTGCCGTTCCTCTACCAGGAGCTGTTCCGCGAGCATCGTCTCCCCGCACCGAAGGGCATCCTCCTCTACGGGCCGCCGGGGTGCGGTAAGACCCTCATCGCCAAAGCGGTGGCGAACTCCCTGGCCAAGAAGGTGAGCCAGGTCACCGGCAAACCGGCCGCTCGTAGCTACTTCCTCAACATCAAGGGTCCGGAGTTACTCAATAAGTATGTCGGTGAGACGGAGCGACAAATTCGTCTGGTCTTCCAGCGAGCTCGGGAAAAGGCCGAGGAAGGCGTGCCGGTCATCATTTTCTTCGACGAAATGGACTCGCTGTTCCGGACCCGTGGCACCGGCATCTCGTCGGACATGGAATCAACGATCGTGCCCCAGCTTCTCGCTGAGATCGACGGCGTCGAAGCGCTTCGCAACGTCATCGTGATTGGTGCGTCGAACCGCGAGGACCTGATCGACCCGGCCATTCTTCGGCCGGGCCGTCTCGACGTGAAAATCAAGATTGAGCGTCCCGACGCGACCTCGGCCGAGCACATCTTCCGTCGCTATCTCACTGCTGATCTGCCGCTCGATGCCGATGAGGTCGAGCGCCTCGGCGGCGGCGATCCGGAGAAGGCCGTGCGGGTGATGACGGAAACCGCCGTTGAGGCGATGTACCGGACGAACGATGACACGAAGTTCCTCGAAGTCACCTACCAAAAAGGTGACAAGGAGATCATGTACTTCAAGGATTTTGCCTCGGGCGCAATGATCGAGAATATCGTTCGTAAGGCGAAGAAGTTGGCGATCAAACGCCAGATAGCGGGGGAGGGGCGGGGCATCTGCACCGACGATTTGCTGCAGGCCACCCAGCATGAATTCAAGGAGCAAGAAGACCTGCCCAACACCACGAATCCCGACGATTGGGCCAAGATCTCGGGGAAAAAGGGCGAGCGCATCGTCTACGTCCGCACCATCATCAGCAAGGGCGACAAAGCCGAACCTCACGGCGGCCGTGCCATAGAACGCGCCGCCACCGGCCAGTACCTCTAGAGCGATCACGGAAAAGGTCAGACGGCTCAGGCCGATGGGGCGTCGATCCCTTGCCGACGCGCCACCATCGTGGTTCGCTTAAGGGGTGACCATTGGTTCAGCGCGGCCGTTGGTCGAGATCGGCGCATCCGAGCGGGAGGGCTTTGACCGCCAATTGGTCGTTTCCCGCCACAATCTCGCCACCGACCTGGCCACGGCGCCCTTGTTCTCCGACGATGTCATCGCTGACGTGCTCGACAACTATCCAGCGGAGTGGCTGTTTGCGCTCACGATGGGGAGCGATCCGGAGCGGCCGGAGGACAACGAGCGGGTGCAACACACCGGGGCGAGCGGTGCGGCGATGCTCGAAGCGGTGCGTCGGGGCCGTTTATGGCTCAACATCACCAACATCGACCAGGTCGACCGTCGGTACCGGGCGCTCACCGATCGGCTCTACGCCGAGGTTGGCGCCGCCATTCCCGGATTCGTGGTCGACGAGTCGCATTCCACGCTGCTTGTCAGTTCACCGAGCGCCATGGTCTACTTCCACGTCGACGGCCCCCCTTCGTTCCTCTGGCACGTGCGCGGCCGCAAGCGGGTTTGGGTCTACCCGCACCTGGATGAGTCCGTCCTTGAACGGTCGCTCCTCGAGGATGTGTACGCCGGCACCCGTCAGGAATACGTGCCGTATCGCAGCGCCTTCGACGATCTGGCTGAGATCCGCGATCTCGATCCGGGCGACGTCGCCATGTGGCCCCACAATGCGCCGCATCGCGTCGCCAATCTCGACACCATCAACGTCTCGTTCGTGACCGATCACTGGACGCCCGACGCACGTCGGCGCGCTCGGGTCTACAAGGCGAATCGGTTTCTCCGCATACGGACCCCCATCCCGCACAGTTCGCTCCACACCGACGTTCGCGGCCCGCGGGCCACCGCCAAGGTCGCCGTGCATCAGATCGGTCGCCGACTCCACCTCGATGACCTGCCGAGCAAGGCGCATCGACCGGCACGTCGACGCATCGACGCCACCAGCGCCGATGGCCTCGCCCCGTTGTGACGTCGGTCCGATGGATCCGGTCCATCGACGACCTCCGGCGGTCGGCCCCGCTGCTCCGTCAGCTCGCCGAATCATCGGGTCGTGACCAGCCCGCCGCCGATCCGGACTTTCTTGGCGCCTACGTCGATCATTTCGAATACGGACCATCGCCGTTTCCGGAGATCGCTATCGCCGAGCGCGAGGGCCAGGCGATTGGGTTTCTCGCCACACGGGTCGGCCAGCACCACGTGCTCGGTCGGGTGCGGGTGGCCGAGCGCACGCTGCTAGTGACCCACGATCACGACCGCGTGAACCTCGTGGCCTCACCGACCAATGCCAACGATGCGGCCACGGCCATTGCCGACGCGCTTCGACCGAGCCTTCGTCGGCCAGCGGTAGACATCAGCGGGCTCGTGCCGGGCGACGCGCTCCATGGGGCCCTCCACGTCCTGGCGCGGAAGTCGCCGTTGCTGACCGCGTTCGACATCGACCTGCCCCCGTATTGCTCGGTGCCCGTTCGTTACCGAGGAGTCGACGAGTACTTTCGGGCGCTGTCGAAAACGATGCGCTCCAACGTGAGCCGCCAGACCCGTCGCCTGTTCGGTGCCGGTGAGGTCGGTCTGATCACCCTTCGTGGCTCAGAACCGGTTCGTCGATTTCTTCCGGCCTACTTTGATCTCGAACAGCGGAGTTGGAAGTTCGCCGCCCGGGCTGGGATCCTCCGTTCGCCGCGGCGCACCGCCTTCTTCGGTGAGGTCGTGGCCGGACACGCGGCGTATGCCCCTTCCGTTGTTGGCGTCACGCTCGACGGCGCCCTCGTGGCCGCCCTCCTGCTGGGCCGGTTCGGCACGACGATGTGGGCGTTGGAGATGGCTTTCGCCGAAGATCACGCAGAGCTGGGCGCCGGCCAGCTCCTGCTCGTGCTCGCCATGCGAGAGGCGATCGCCGCCGACGTTACGTCGATCGGCTTTCTCCAGCACTTCGCCTATTTCAAGACCCGCTGGCTGGCCGAGGAGACCGCCGTCGTTTCCACCCGCGTGGTCCGCGTCGGTTCGCCGCTGCATCTTCGACACGTTGCCGGGCAGGCGCTGGCCGCCAAGGAGACCGAATCCGCCGCGCTGGCCGGCCGACGAGAGGCACTTGACCAGGTCAACGTCACGACACACCGTCCGGATGACGTTCACGCGTCGGTCGAGTTGCTCCGCCGCTGCCTTACCCCCGACGCAATTCTCACGGGCGACGCGGCTGCCGCAATACTCCCTTTCCCCGTTCGCTGACGCCGCCGGTCTAGGTTGCTGAGATGGCGATTCCCAAGGTTTGCGGAATTGAGACCGAGTTCGGCATCTTCAATCCCGCCGCGCCCGACGCCAACCCGATCCAGCTGTCGAGTCTGTTGGTCAACGCCTACGTCACCGGGCTGAATCGGCCCTCGGCAAAAGTTCGCTGGGACTTCGAAGACGAGCAGCCTGGCAACGACGCTCGCGGCTGGCATATGGGTGGCTCTATGCCGCCGGAAGTCGAAACCCATCTGGTCAATGCCGTGCTCACCAACGGAGCGCGGTTCTACGTTGATCACGCCCATCCGGAGTACAGCGGCCCCGAATGTCGCGACGCTCGGTCCGCCACGCTCTATGACCGCGCCGGCGATGTTGTTCTGCGTGACGCAATGTCCGCCGCCCGAGTCTCGCTGCCTGTCGATCAGGAGATCGTCGTGTATCGGAACAACTCCGACGGCAAGGGGAACAGCTACGGGACCCATGAGAACTACCTGATGGACCGGGCTGTTCCGTTCACCAAAGTGATCGGATCGGTCATCCCGTTTTTTGTGACCCGGCAGGTGTTCTGCGGCGCCGGCAAGGTCGGTAGCGAGTTGCCCGGTGGGCCCCACGCCGACTTCCAAATTTCTCAGCGCGCCGACTTTTTTGAAGAGGAGGTCGGGCTGGAGACAACGCTGAAGCGTCCGATTGTGAATACCCGCGACGAGCCCCATGCCGACTCGACGAAATACCGCCGCCTCCACGTCATCATTGGTGATGCCAATCCGAGCGATGTGGCCACGTATCTGAAGTTGGGCACCACTTCGATCGTTTTGGCGATGATCGAAGACGGCGTGATCGATTCGTCGACGGTGTCGTTGGCCCACCCCATACCGGCGTTGCGGGCCATCAGCCGCGATCTGTCGCTGGCGCAGACCGTCGAGATGTCTGATGGTTCGCGTCGGACCGCCCTCGACATTCAGTGGGAGTACTTCGAGCGGGCCAGCAAGTGGGCGCAAAGCCACGGCCTCGAGAGCGTGGTCGAAGAGGTGGGCATCGACGTGTTGGCGCGCTGGGAGAGTGTTCTAACGGGCTTGGAGAGCGATCCGCAGTCGCAGGGCCACATCATCGACTGGGTCGCCAAGAAGCGTTTGGTTGACGGTCTGCGGGATCGCCATGCACTGTCACCCGGAGATCCGCGGTTGCGGGTCGTTGACCTGCAGTACCACGACCTCCGGCCGGCGAAGTCACTCGCCCAACGAGTGGGCCTCGAAACGATGTTCACCAACGAGGCCGTGGTCACCGCGGCCACGGAGCCGCCGCGTGAGACGAGGGCCTACTTTCGGGGGCGATGTCTGCAACGATTCCCGGCTGCGGTAGCCGCCGCAAACTGGGATTCGGTGGTGTTCGACCTGGGCGTTGACCCGCTTCGGCGGGTGCCGATGTTGGAACCGCTGAAAGGTACGGCTGAGATGGTCGATACATTGCTAGACGGATGCACCACACCGGCCGAGCTCCTTGCTCGACTGGGAGCATGAAAGAAGGACCAGATGAGCGAACGCGAACAGATCCGGCGCCCCGCTAAGGAGCGCGACGATGAGGCCGTTGCCGAGGTGGCCCCGGCCAAGCAGGGCGAGAAGCTCAAAGCCGATCTCGATGAGCTCCTCGACGAGATCGACGAGGTCCTGGAGACCAACGCCGAGGAGTTCGTGAAGAGTTACGTGCAAAAGGGCGGCGAGTGACCTCTGGTTCGGTGCCCCGTTCGCCGTCGATGAGCGTCGATCGCGAACGGCGTTCGAGTTTCATTGACCTTCTTGCCGACGAGGGCATGACCCCGTTTGCTTCGGTGCGCGGTCCGTTCGACGCCGCTTCAGTCGGCGGTCCCGGGTTTGATCTCACCCATGCCACCACGATCGTGGCGCTGCGCTACATCGACGGTGTGGTCATGGCCGGTGATCGACGCGCCACCGCCGGCAACGTCATTGCCCATCGATCAATGCAGAAGGTGTATCCCGCCGACCGGTGGAGCGGCGTATCGATTTCCGGCGTAGCCGGAGTGGCCTCGGAGATGGTCAAGCTGTTCCAACTGGAACTCGAACACTACGAAAAGGTCGAAGGGGTCGCCCTGTCGCTCGACGGCAAGGCCACGCGGCTAGCCAACATGATTCGCGCCAACCTCCCGATGGCGATGCAGTCGGGCATGGTCGTGATTCCGATTTTCGCCGGCTATGACCTGCGCCGAGGTGAAGGTCGAATCTTCAACTACGACGTGACCGGCGGTCGTTACGAAGAGATGGAGTTCTACGGCACCGGTTCCGGCGGAACCTACGCACGCTCACTCATCAAGCAACGTTGGTCGGCCCAACTCGACCGGGGAGCCGCCCTGAACTTGGCCATCGAAGCGTTGTTCGAGGCGGCCGATGAAGACTCCGCCACCGGCGGACCCGACGTTGTGCGCGGCATCTATCCGACGTGCGCCACCATCACCGTCGACGGCTACGACGAAGTTACCGAGAGCGAGATCGCCGAGCGTTTCGCCAACCTCCTACAGTCTCGCGAGGCGAGACGATGAGCATGCTCCGCTTCTGGTCGCCGGACCGGGTCTCTGAGGTTTCGTCATGAGCATGCCCTACTACGTCTCGCCCGAACAGGTCATGAAAGACCGGGCCGACTACGCCCGCAAGGGCATCGCCCGCGGCCGGTCGCTCATTGGTCTCACCTACGCCAACGGCATTTTGATCGTGGCCGAGAACCACTCGCGCTCGCTCCACAAGGTGAGTGAGATCTATGACCGCGTGGGCTTCGCCGCCGTTGGTCGATACAACGAGTTTGATCAGCTGCGCATCGCCGGCGTTCGTGCCGCTGACCTGAAGGGCTACTCGTACAGCCGTGAAGACGTCGACGCCCGCAGCCTGGCCAACTCCTACGCGCAGATGCTCGGGCAGGTCTTCACCCACGAAATGAAGCCGCTTGAAGTAGAGATTCTCGTGGCCGAGGCAGGGCTCGCGGCGCCCGACGATCGTCTCTTTCACATCCTCTATGACGGCACGGTGATGGATCAGGAACGCTTCACCGTGCTCGGCGGCGATGCCGAAACAATCAGCGAACGTATGAAAGCGTCGTACGTCGAAGGCCAAGACCTCACGACGGCGTTGCGAGGTGCCGTCGCCGCCCTCGCCGGCGCCGACCGCACGCTGACCCCCAAGGAACTCGAAGTTGCCCATCTCGACCGCAACCTGGCTCGGCGCACCTTCGTTCGACTCGAAGGCGACGAACTCGCCGCCCTCCTCGGCTGAGCAATATGTCGGCGCTCACCAAGCGCCAGGTCGAGATCCTGCTCGGGGCGATCGACACGGATCGATTAGAGGCCGAACTTCGC
>JAYSTV010000040.1:0-10577 GCA_043719425.1 Acidimicrobiia bacterium
TTCGGTCGCGTGTGGTGAAGGCGTCCTGTATTCGGTCGACCATGGTGTTGAACGTTGTTGCGAGGCGTCCGAATTCGGTTCCGGTGCTTTCGCCGGGGACGCGCCGGTTGAAGTCACCGGTTGCGATGGCTGCTGCGGTTCGTTCGACGTCTCGTAGCGGTCGCAGCCCGACTCGAACGAGGAGCCAACCGGCCGCTACTGCGGTTCCAAGTCCACCGACCGCAACCGCAATGCCGATCGCGTTGAGCCGTCGAAGCGTCGCGAGTTCGTCGTCGATAGAGATCCCAACGATGAGTTGGCGGCCATCTTGCAGACCGCTTATCTCGACTCGGAATGGGGCTTCGTCGGCTTTCACGGCCCGGACGGTCTGAAATGGGGGCCCGCCTACGAGATTTTCACCCGCGCCGTGTTGCGTCGGCGGACCGAGGTTCGGAGCGCTGGTTGCATCGTTGCTTCCGACGAGCGCAGAGGTCATGATCACACCGCTGCTCGACCTCACTTGGACGAACGTGTCCTCGCGTACGAGGTCCCGGAACATTTCGGGCCGCTGATCACGGGTGTCTCGGTCGAGTCGGCGGCCGATGGCTTCAGTCGATAAAACGAGCGTCTTGTCGACACGCGAGACAAGGAAACTTTCCAGGGCGGCGTGGGTGGCCAGCGCGGCGAGCGTGAGTGCGAGCGTCACGGCGATCACGACCGCGACGAGCAGCCGGGCGCGCAGCGAGAACCGGCCGCCGAGGTTCTTCACGGTCCTCGTGGTTCAGGCTCGCGAAGTGAGTAGCCGACGAGTCGAATGGTGTGCAGGAGCGGCGCGCCGTGCTTGTCGAGCTTCTTGCGCAGATAGCTGACGTAGGTCTCGACCACTTTGGGGTCACCATCGAAGTCATAGTGCCAGACATGTTCGAGGATTTGGGCCTTGGAGAGCACGCGCCGCGGATTCAGGAGAAAGAAGCGCAGGAGCTTGAACTCGGTTGCGGTCAACGAGATCGGAGTCGTGCTTCGCCATACTTCGAATGTTTCCGGGTCGAGTTCGAGGTCCGCGAACTTCAGCCGTGCGTCCACTGGTTCAGCACCGTTGGTGCGGCGGAGGATCGCGTGCGCGCGGGCGACGACTTCGGACAGGGAGAACGGTTTGGTCACGTAGTCATCGCCGCCGACATCGAGGCCAGCGAGCTTGTCGCCGATGGCGTCGCGGGCGGTGAGAAACAGGATCGGTGTGGAGACCTTATCGCGTCGCAGGCGACGAGTCACTTCGAGTCCGTCAAAGTCGGGGAGCATGACGTCGAGCACGATCAGATCCGGCGCTACTTGGAGAGCCAGTGCCACGGCTTCCGTGCCGGTCGTGGCCTCGCTCACGTCGAAGCCTGCATACCGTAGGGCCGTCGACAAAGCGTCGACGATGGACGGTTCGTCGTCGACCACCAAGACCCGGCGACGCGCATCAGGCCCGGGTTCGGAGCGGATGTCCACGGTCGGAGTCTTGTCGATGAATCCTTGCCGCTGCTGTGAGTGCGGTGTGAGCCGGGTGTGAGTTGCCCGTCTGTTTCGCCAGATCGGGGAGAAATTAGGGAATCCCGGCAGATTCGTGCCTGGCGTTCACCGGGCACACAGCCTTGTCCCGCATCATGCATTCGAGCTTGAACATCAAACTCCCCCCATCTAAGAATCGAGCACTCCCCATGAAGAAGAACCTCGCCGCCGTTGGTGTCGTTGCTGGTCTCGGTATCGGAGGCTTTGTCGGCGTCACCATGTTCTCGCCTGGTGCCAGCAACGCACAGTCCGCCGCTCCTGCAGCGCCTGCGGCTGCTGACGCCAAAGGCGCGACGACCGACGACGGAGACGCGTGGCACGACAACCACGGACACGACGACGGTGACGCTTGGCACGGCAAGGATCGCAGTGGTGATCGGGCGGTTTGGGAAGCGAAGGAAGCGGCTGATGGTACTGATGCGAAGCTTCTCGCCCAGGCGAAGATCACGCCGTCGCAAGCAGCTGCGGCGGCTGTCGCCGTTGCTCCCGGTACGGCGGGAACACCTGATCTTCACGCTCGCGATGGTGCGTTGGGTTATCACGTTGAAGTGGCCACCGCGACGGGCAGGGTCGAGGTCCGCGTCGACGCGACCACCGGCGTCGCCACGATCGACAAACACGGCCACGACGACGGTGACGCACGGCACGGAAAAGAACACTCGGACGACGACGCGTCAACTCCTGCAGCGGCGTGACATTCCGCCAAGATATTGACAAACACGATATTCCTGCTTCCAGCACGGATGGGGGGCTACCCCCCGTCGTCGGGATCGGCCGGTGGAACGACCACCAAGGGTGCTCCGAATGTTGCGGCTCGAATGCCCGACGCGTTGGGAAGACGTGCATAGTGCGTCATTGGATGCAATGAAGAGCCCGTTGGTTGGCGATTCGTTCGCGGTGACCACGGAAGGTTTGACGAAACGTTTTGGTGATCGTGTTGTCGTGTCGGATCTCGCTCTGTCGATTCCGTCGGGGTCGGTGTGTGGCCTTATCGGACCGAACGGTGCGGGTAAGACCACAACGTTACGGATGTTGCTTGGTTTGGTTCGTCCGACTTCGGGGAGCGGCACTGTTCTTGGCCACGCGTTGACTGCCCCGGCGATGTATTTGTCGAGCGTGGGTGCGCTTATCGAATCGCCGAGCTGCTATCCGACCCTTTCGGGCCGCGCAAATCTGAAGGTTTTGGCCCGACTGGGTGGTATCGACGATTCGAGGATTGCCACGGTGCTCGAACGCGTCGGTCTGGCCGATCGGGCCGCGGACCCGTACCGGACGTATTCATTGGGGATGAAGCAACGTCTCGGAATTGCCGCGGCGCTTCTTCCGGAACCTTCGTTGTTGGTGCTCGACGAGCCGGGCAACGGACTTGATCCGGCGGGAATCGTGGAGATCCGTTTGCTCATGCGGTCATTGTCGGATTTGGGGATCACGATTCTTGTGTCAAGTCACCTGTTGGCCGAGGTTGAGCAGGTTTGTGACCACATCATCATGATCAGCACGGGGAAGCTCGTCTTTCAAGGCAACGTCACCGATCTACTTGCCTCGCAAGGCGCAGAACTCTTTGCTCGACCCGAGCAGGCACATGATCTCGGCGCACTGCGCTCCCTCGTCGAACGTACCGGGCGCGTCGCCCGGATTGCCGACGACACGCTCGTCGTGACGGCCGACCTCGGCTGGGCGGGCGAACTCAATCGGCTTGCTGCGGCGTCGTCGATCACGCTGGTACACCTGAGCGAACGGCGTCCAACGCTCGAAGAAGCCTTCTTCTCACTCACCGGCGAGAAACCCAACGACGAATCGATCGCCGTCACGAACCGGGCGCTGTCATGATGATTTTTCGAGCGTTTCGGAGCGAATGGGTGAAGCTTCGGCGCCCTAGGTTGCTGGCCGGTACCTACGTAGCACTGGTTGTCATTGCCGGCTTTTTCACGGTTCTCGTGTTCGCTCGTGCTGGTCATCCGGCACGTGGCGACCGTGACCGGTTCGTGAGTCTCGCCGAGTTGGCCCGGCCGGATGGGCTTGTACTTGGTCTGAGCCGCGGAGCTGTTCTTCTCGGCATCGTTGCTTTCGGCATCGCCGCTGCGCAGATGGCCGGGGAGTTCACGCTCGGTACGATCCGCCAACTCCTTGTACGGCAACCCCGTCGATCGACGCTGATCGTCGGCAAGCACTTCGCGGTCCTGACGTTTCTGGCCGGAGCCCTTGTTCTTGCTATGGTCAGCGCGGGGGTTTCTGCCACTGCGATGGCCCATGTGCGACACATCTCGACGTCGGCGTGGAGCTCATCGACCGGACTCGCTGATCTCGCACGAACGTTCGCGAACATCTCACTCGCTACTGCCGGCTACGCCACTCTGGGCCTCGTCGTCGGTCTCGTTCTGCGCTCAGCAGTGCTGTCAGTCATGGTCGGGCTCGTGTATCTGTTGATCTTCGAGAACGTACTCAGTTCGATCGTCAGCGGAGCCGGCCGGTGGCTTCCCGGCCAGCTGCTCAACACCGTCGCTTCGGGCGGCGACAAAACGACCCACTATTCGACGGCGCTGGTCACTATCGCGATCTACCTCGGAATCGGAGCAGCGGCCGGCCTTGCCACGTTCGCCCGAAGCGACGTCACTGCCTAGCACCGCCGCAGGCGACAATGGTTCTTCTTCGTTACCGCGTGAGCGCAACGGAGTATTCGCGTTACGGTCGGGCGAATGGCTGGTGGCTGTTTGGCGCCGGTGACGGATGATTTCGACGACACACCCTGGACGGCCTTAATCCATTTGCGGTGATTGAGGCTAATATCTCTGATATCTCGTTTCCGGCTGTAGGAAACTCTCTCATGCCCAGCTCGCTGTGAGCCGATCAAATGTCTGTGCGTCTCGTGAATTTGCTGAACTCTGAATGGTTGAGCATCGCTTTGTATCTGGTGACAGCGCTCGTTTGTGTTCGTGCTTGGCTAAGAGAGCGGCACGCGGGATCGACTGCCCCGGCCGCCGTGTGGCCTTGGTTCTGGGCGTTGGTGGGTGGCTCGCTCGTGTTGATGGCGGTAGCGCGGATGGGCCGGATCGGTGGACGTCTCTATTTCGTTGGTCGGCGGGAAGCGGAGGCGGGTGGTTGGTACGGATCGCGTCGTCCGCTGCAAGCTCTCGTGGTCGCCGTTCTGGCGGGAGTTGCTTTGACAATCGTTATCGTGGGAGTGCGACGTTTTGGTGTCGCTGGTCGGCGTTACGCTCCAACCCTCGTCATGCTGTTCGGCCTGCTCTTGTTCTCTCTGATCCGCGTCGTTTCGCTGCATCAGATCGATTCGGTTCTGTATCGGCATCCGGTTCATGGGGTGCGGGTTGGTCCAGCTCTGGACTTGTTCCTGGTAGTACTCATGCTTGTTACGGTGTTGTTTGGTGGTGCAGATCGAAGCCCAGTATTTGGCACTATGCGTCGCCGATCACCGTCACTTCCGAACTACAGCAACGATCAGTAGTCGCTGACAGCAGCTACCTGTACCGGATCGAGCATGTGGCAACCGAAGGGTTGGGCAAGGCCGGAGACCGTGTCGCGTAGTGCTGCGGGAAGCACACTTCGGCTCCTACGACGGCGCTCGCGATGGCCTGGAATCTTTCGGGATTTTCGATCGCGAAGCGGCTGATCGGGAGGTTGAAGTTCTCTTGGATCGTCCGCACCAGGGTCGGCGCGCCTCGTGCGTAGACGGCGTTGACTCGCATGAAAGGTGTTTGTTCCCGAGATGTGGACCCACGTGTCACGCAGGATTGACAGGGCCCATGCCTGACGAGATGCGCGGTTGATACGAACGAGATAGATGGTGTCACTTCGAGGTGCGCCGACAAGGTTTTTACCGAGAAGTCGTCGCTTGTGCGTCGACAACATTCGCGAGCAAGTCCGCACCGATAATCAGATAGTTCTCCGCATTACGCCCCCACATGGGAATCGATGTTGTGCGGTTGGAAGCTGGTGTTCGGGTCATCGCAAAAGTGTCACGAGTTTTGCGGAGCGCGCAGTCGCAAGGTTTTCAATGATGGCCTGCGCTTCGGAAGGGCTGAGTGACGTGGCATCGATCACGTAGAGTCGGTGGGGGGCGAGGGCGCCGAGCGACGCACCGGGTCCGATCACGTGCGGGGCGAGGATGCCGTCGAGTGGTGTGTCTCGCTCGACCATCCAGTCGAACGCGTTCACCTCTCGAAGTGCGACGAACCATCTGGGGTGTTTGCCTGTGCATTCGACGATGTCGTGCGAGGCCGAACTGACGTCTGCTTCGGCTTGTCGCCAGGCGAAGCGGTGGTCTCGGCCGTCGCCGGAACTTGCGAGCGTGAGACCGTATGCCTTCACGGTGCCGCCCGAGGAGCAGGCGGCACCGTCGTCAACAACGGCTGTGATTCCGCCCGCAGAGAGCGCTCGTGCCACCGGGTCGGAATTGAGCTGTTGGGTGTTGAGGCGGACCCCAATGATTGTCGGTCGTTGTCGGTCGGTTCCTGTCCTGTTGACGCCCAGTCCACGGGCGGACGCAACTCCGAATGCGCTCGTGGCCGTCAGGTAGGTTGCGGCCAGGATTGCTGATGCTCGCCCGGTTCGGCGCAGCGCGCGGGGCGCCTTGACGATCGGATGCCGGGATGGGTTTCGATCCGCAAGCGTGCGAACTTGGTCGGCAGCGTCGAGTGTGGCCCGGTGCGTGCTGCTCGTTCGGGCCCTAGCGCCGTGCGCGTTCTCAATGAGTCGTGTGGTCGCAGCGAGCAGAAGGGCGTTGCTGAGCTCGCTTTCATCGCGGGCGTAGCGAACCAGTCCCGCCGCCGCCATCATTTGGGCGTTGCGTTCGCCGTGTCCGGGAATGGGTGCGTATGTGACGACGGGCAGCCCTGCGGTCAGAGCTTCCATGCAAGTCAGGCCGCCAGCGTTCTCTACGACGACATCGCATCCCGCCATCACTTCGTCCATGCGTTCGACCCAGCCGAGAATCGAGCCGACGCCGAGCCGCTCGAGTTCTTGTCGAAGGTGGTCGTTGCGGCCGCAAACGCAAACGGGGTGGTAGGGGCCGGCGGCGGCGATCGCCTTCACGGTCCCTTCCACCGACCCGACACCCCACGATCCTGCGACGACCAGCACGCCGACGGGCCGCTCGGCAGAGATTCCGAGGCGTTCGCGTGCTTGTAGGCGATCGTGCGAATTGTCGAACATTGGTCGGACGAGTGGTCCAACGATTGTCGTGTGGCCTGCGCCGTGATCGATCGCCTCGTGTCGACTGGCGACGTTTGTTGTGAGATGCAAATCGATTGCGGGATGCACCCAGAATGGATGCACGGAGAAGTCGGTGAGGTAGGTGACGACGGGGATGTCGAGCCATTCCTTGGCTCGCATCCGGCCGAGGGCAAGCGAAGAAAGCGGATACACGGACACGATCAGGTGCGGCGCAACTGCTTCGATTCGGCGAACAAGTCGACGACGAGTCAGCAACGTGCACAGCAGCTCGGCGGCTCGCCACGCGCCTGGCGCCGTCTCCGACGCTCGGTACAGCGTGCCGTACGTCTTCGGTGCAAACCTGAGTTGGGCCCGATAGGTCGAGCGAAGGAGTCGTCCCGACCCGAGCGGGAGCATGTCGAGGAAATCGACGACGCAAGTCTCGATCCCGACGCTGGCGAGGCGACGAGCGAGTTCGGCGGCTGCGCCGTCGTGACCGCCCCCGACGCTTGCTGACACGATCAGCACCCGCGTCCCGGGCCGTTGAGCGTTGGTGCGTCGCCGCGTGCGGCCGAGACGCTGCCACCAGTGACCGTCTGGTGAACGGTTCGATCCGCACGGCGCCGACCGCTCTGCCGTGTCGGCGATCAAGGCGAGCCTCCGTGCTGCCCAGGCCGTGAGCATCAGACCGGCGACTTGGCCGCTCAGCGCAGCTACACCGGTGGCCAACGCTTCGCCGAACACGGCCGAACCGATCGCGATCGAGACCACCGGATCGACGATTGTGAGCGCCGGAAGCGACGAGGCCAAGGGGCCTGCCTGGAAGCCCTTTTGGGCGAGCACGATTCCGGCGGACCCGATCGCCAGGAATGCGTACGGCGGCCACGTGGTGAGGAGCGCCGTCGGTCCCTTCGAAAGCTGGCCGACGAGCTGTTTGAGGAGCGCGCCGGTCGTGCCGAAACATATGCCGGCTGCGATTCCCAAAAGCGCAGCTCGGTGCCGTTGGCCGCTTGCCGCCGAGAGAACAAAAATGGCCGAGACAAGCGCGACGGCGACGGCTGTCGCCGCCAGCAATTGCGCCGGATCGGCATCTGGCTTCCCGGCGGAAGGATGCGCTGCGATGAGAAAAACGGCAAGGCCGCAAACAACGGCGCACGCGTACTTCCATTCGCGCATGGTCGGCGTGCGGCGATCGAGCAGCAGGCTCGCCGGCAAGGCGAAAACCAGCCCGGAGACGAGCAGTGGCTGCACAACGACCAAGCTCCCGTGGGCGAGCGCGTAGGCGTGCAGTGCCAGCCCGGCGCCACCCGCAGCAAATCCCAAGACCCACATCGGACGGCCGACGAGTCGCAGGAGCAATCGCCAGGTCCGACCACTCGGTGACCCAGCGGCTGATCGATGCTGAGCGACGCTGCCAAACGCGTAGCAAAGGGACGAAAGCAGGGCAGCTACGACGGCCATGACTCTGATGCTCAGTTCACGAGATGGGTGGTGAGTGTTCGAACGCTCCACCCAGATTTTTGGATACGTTCGGCGAGAATGGGCAGGGCGCGCACCGTATCGCGCCAAGACTCCGGTTTGCTGGTGCAGTCAGAGTCGTGAAGCAGGATCGTTCCGCCGACCCGCAGGTCGCGCAAGATCACCCGTGCAACGTTGGTTGGTGTGGTTTGGGCCCAGTCCCGTCCCCATGCCGTCCACAGCACCGGTGTCAGCGCGCAGGTGCGGGCAGCCCGCAGGGAACCGATGCTGAGAACGCCGTACGGGGGCCGACACCACCGCGGCTGGCTGCCGGTCACGTCGCTGATGAGGCCTTGCGCGGACCGCAGATCATCCAGGATGGCGTCTGGGCTTCGGGTGAGGTGATTGCGATGGTGATAGCCGTGCACTGCGACTTCGTGGCCGGCCGCGACGATGGCCTGGGCGGTCTCCGGGTAGAGGATGACTTGTGAGCCGAGGAGGAAGAACGTCGCAGACCAACCGAGCTCGGCAAGGGCGGTCAGCACCGCCGGGGTGCCGTCGGGATGCGGACCGTCATCGAAGGTGAGCGCTACTCCTCCTGGCGCGCCCACGCCGGCGAGGTTCGGCCACATGGCTCGACGTAGAGGGCCGATCGACGTGAGCGCCGGCGCGCCATGGCTGGCCAAAGCTAGGGCGGTGAGAGCCGCGAATCCGGTGAGCGGACGGGGCATCAGTGATCCAGGCTCGAAAGTTCGGCGTAGGCAGCGTCGGCTTCATCGCTCGTCAATGCGTGGGTGGCCACGAGACGGTTGAGGACATGTCGTTGTCGACTGCGGGCAAGCTCGAAGTGCGCGATCGGGTCGAGCCGTGAGGGGGCTTGCAGGAGGCCTGCCAGCATGCTGGCTTCGGCCCAGTCCAACTGGGCGGCGGTGCGGCGAAAGAACGTCCGGGACGCCTCGTTGATGCCATATGCGCCGTGGCCGAAGTATTCGACGGTCGCATACATCTCGAGGATCTCGTCCTTGTGGTACTGCTTGGCCAGTTTCACCGCGAGGCCGAGAGCGCGAAGCTTCCCGGGCACGCCGTGATTGTCGCCCGTGTAGAGGGCCTTGGCGAGCTGCTGAGTGATGGTGCTGCCGCCACGGTCCGGGCCGCCGCTGACCGCTCCAAGAACGCCACGGACGAAGCCTTGGATATCGACCCCCGGATTCGAGCGGAAGCTGGCGTCCTCGACGGCGATGATCGCGTCGGCAATGCGGACCGGCACGGCTTGTCGAGAGTCGTGGGCACCGTAGGTCGCGAGCGTCCGCTGAACCCGTTCCTCCGCAGAGCTGACCGCTGGCAGCGTCACGAGAAACGCGAGGAGCGAAACCGCGACGCTGAGCATCACCGCAGCGGTAGCCGTGAACAGGCGTCGGATTCTGCGGGCGCGCACCGCACGGTGCTGTGTGGGCCGACCAGGAGCCGCAGTGACGGCGAGTCGATGCTTCGCCACGAACGGCTTGGCGATTGTTGCAACCGTACGGCCCAGCACGCGCGTCACGAGTTCCGCATGCAGGCAATATGCGAACCCGGGCGAACCCGGACGACATGTCCGGTACTGGTCACAGGACACCTACCCCCAAGAGCCCCAGCGTGGCGAGCCCGATCAAGATCCGGTACCAACCGAAGATCGCGAGGTCGTGGCGATTGAGGTAGGCGACCATCCATTTCACTGCTGCCACCGCGGTTACGAACGCCACGACAATGCCGACGGCTGGCGCAGCGAGCCCGAAGGAATCGCGAACTTCGTTGCCGTGACGAAGGAGTTCGTAGCCCGTCGCCGCGGTCAAGGTGCCAAGTCCGAGCAGGAAGCTGAACTCCACCGCTGCCGACAGGCTAAGTCCGACGAGCAGCCCGCCGACGATCGTGACCAGGCTTCGGCTCGTACCTGGCCACAACGCCAACACTTGCGCTATTCCGATCAGAGCCGCTTGTCGAACCGTGAGAGCCGCCAGGCCTTTGCCCCCGATCAATCGTGCCCGTTTTCGGATGAACGCAAGGATGGCCACTCCACCTACCAGCCAGGCCACCGCGACCGGCAATGGCCCGAAGAGGTGACTCTCAATAGGGTCCTCCAGCCCCTTGCCAACCAGGGCGGCGGGCACAAATGCAACGACCAGCGCGAGCAAGATCCGACGACCTTCGGGGTCGGTGCCCATCAACCCGCGCAGAAGCTGAATGAGTCGCGCCCAGAAGAGCCAGACCACGGCTGCGATAGCGCCGATCTGAATGATCACGGTGTACGACTTCACGGCGGCGCTCGTCGTTTTGTTCTTTCCGACGTGCAACAACCGCTCGGCGACGGTGAGGTGCCCGGTTGAGCTCACCGGTAGGTATTCGGTCAACCCCTCGACGACGCCGAGCACGATCGCTTTCGA
>JAYSTV010000391.1:0-2811 GCA_043719425.1 Acidimicrobiia bacterium
CATCGGACGGAACTGGCCGCCCTTGGCCACCAGGTGACCGTGGCCGCGGTGGGTTGACGTGATGGAGTCGGCATTGGTCAGGTTGGCGCACACACCCGAGGCCACGGCCTCTTCACCGACATAGAGGTGCAGGAAGCCCGGCAGCTGTCCCTTCTCGGCGAGCCGGCCGGCGGCCTCCTCGAACAGGCGGATACGGACCATGCGGCGGTGCAGGTCGCGCAGGACGTCGGCGGTTGGTTCCATTTAGCGATTCCCTTTGCTCTTCATGACGTGTGGCCGAGCGTCCATCGAATGCCGCGGCGAAGAAGTTCGTAGTACTGCGGCTCGGCCCATGAGCCGAGTTCGATGCGGGGGTAGTACGCCATGCGAGGAACCATGTCGTAGTGACCACGACAATGTCCGAGGGTGTTGTAGAGCACGGCACCCCCACCGAGCTCGCGGACGTACATCACGAGGTGCTCGTCGGTGCCCCGCGTTGCAACGCTCCAATCGGGATCGATGAAACCCGTGGCTTCTCCGCTCCAGATGGTGTGGAGCAGCGGTTGCAGTGATGCCTTGTCGTGATGTTCACACAGATACAGCTCGTCAGTCGTATCGAACGATGTGATGCCGGCGACGAGCCAGTTGTCGCGCGCGCTGACATCGACGCGATAAGGCTGAATCGGTGGATGGCCGACGAATTGACTGCCGAGGGTTTCGGCCCACAACGGAAAGCACCGTGGTGCCTCGACCCCATTCGGTCCAGAAAGATCGAGGGCCGAGTTGGTGCCATGAAGCGCGAGCCATCGTCCGCCGCCTTCGACCCACGAACGGATCGCCTGCTGCGCCGCCTCGCTCGGCCGAACATCGCACGTGTAACTGATGAGCACCGAGGCTTCGGTGATGACGGCAGTGTTCTCGTAGTCAGCAAGAACGGTGACCCGCACGTGTTCGTGCTCGGCCAGGAGCTTGAGCACCTCGAGCCGGGCGAAGTCGATGTCGTGATACTTGCCGCCTGCGACCAGGCACGCGTTGATCCGCTCAGCCATATGCAGGCTTAGTAGTTGACGCGCTTGAGGAAACCACCGTCGACGGTGAGGTTCACACCGTTGACGTGCTTGGCTCGATCACTCACGAGAAACGTCACGGCGTCGGCGACATCCTGGGCCACGCCCATTGAGCCTCCAGGATGGCCCTTCTCCGTGGCCTCGAAGAACGGAGCCATGCCCTGCTTGATCTTGTCCCAGTCGCCGCCTTCGATGAAGATCGGTCCGGGTGACACGACGTTGCAGCGAATGCCTTTGGCGCCGAGCACCTGGGCCTGTCCGAGGGTCCAGTTCGTGACGGCGGCCTTGAAAGCGGAGTAGCTCCCGCTGCCGCTCGCGAAGTGTTCCGACACGGCGGTGGTGCCGATGCTGATGAGCGAGCCACCTCCGTCGGCCAGGAACGGCGTGGCCGCCTCGACGCTGTGGAGCAGGGCCATTAGGTCGATCTGGAAGTTGTTGTTCCATGCCTCGAGCTTTCGGGCCGGCTTGCCCGAGGTGTTGTGAATGAAGATGTCGATCCCACCGAGCTTTTCGGCTGACGACGTGATCCATGCCTTCAGGGCCTCCGGATCGGCGGCATCGACGGCGGCACCGATGACGGTGCCCTTGCCCGACATCTCGGCGACGGCGGCGTCGACATCGCCCGGCGTGCGAGCGCAGATCGAGACCGATGCGCCTTCGGCCAAAAGGGTTTCGGCAATGGCGCGGCCGATGCCTTTCGTGGCGCCGGTAACCAACGCGCGCTTGCCTGCGAGTCCAAGATCCATGACGTGTCTCCTCGTTCATTGCTGCGTGGTGGCCTGCCCAGCTCGGACAGGAAAAAGTAATCGGTCGGTTAGTTCATCATCGCCAGAGGCGAGAGACAACTCGGGCGGCGGCGGTTTCGGCCGTTTCAGCCGTTTCGGCCCTTTTGGCCATTGCGAACCTCAGCGGGGCGTGGCGCTCCACGACATGTTCTTGTCGACGCGCGGCTCGGGCGGAAGACCGAGCACGCGTTCACCGATGATGTTGCGCTGTACTTCGTCGGAACCACCGGCAATGCGGTAGCCCGGCGCGCCGAGCACGTGCTCACCCCAGGCGTAGGTTCCCCACTCGCCCGTGTCGGCCGTGAGCCGGGGGCCGAGCACCGTGGTCACGGCGTCGGACATGGCCGTCATGTTCTCCGTCCACACGAGCTTGCCCAGTGAGCCTTCGGGCCCTGGCGGCGCTCCGGAGGCGCGGAGGTCGGCGGCGCGCCGGTTCACGAAGCCCTCGATCCGCATGCGGATGTACGACTTGGCCAGCGCCTCGCGCACGGCCGGCTCCTGGTCGTTGCCAATCGCCTTTGCCGTGGCGACCAGCTTGGCCCAGGTACCTCCAGGTCGACTCGATCCACCGTCGCTGCCAGAGTGATCGCGCTCGAAGCCGAGGGTGGTGAGGGCAACGTTCCAGCCGTCGCCGATCTCGCCGAGGCGGTACTCCTCGGACACTCGAACATCGTTGAAGAACACCTCGTTGAACGACGACCCACCGCTCATCTGCTTGATGGGACGAATCTCGATTCCCGGAAGGTCCATGGGAATGATGAACGCGGTCATGCCCTTGTGCTTGGCCACGTCGGGATCGGTCCGGGCGATCAGCTCGCCCCATTTGGAGAACTGAGCCCCGCTACTCCAGACCTTCTGTCCGTTCACGACCCACTCGTCGCCGTCGCGCACGGCGCGGCAGGCCAACGAGGCAAGGTCGGAACCGGCTCCCGGCTCGGAGAACAACTGACAGCACAGCGAATCGGTGGCCAAGAACTCGC
>JAYSTV010000392.1:0-6801 GCA_043719425.1 Acidimicrobiia bacterium
GATCCTCAGAGCCGAAGGCACTGTCACGGCGAGTCGCGAAGCAAGGCGAAGGAGCGGAGCGCCGTGAGAGCACCGTTTCGCCGGGCAGGAGCGAGCGGGCCCGGTCAAGCTTCGGATCGATCACAGCGACGAGCTCAAAGCGACGGTCGCCAACAAGACAGTCCGCATAAGAACGCCCGGCTGCCCCGGCACCAACGATGGCGATCGGGAACGGGCCGCTCGGGGTTCCGTCAGGACCCGGGTGATGGTTCATGAAAAGGGTCTTCGGCACCCTCCGCCGGAGACTGAAGCGAAACTCAGTTCTGCGAGGTCCGACTTGAACCGAGGGCCTAGCTCTTGAAGAGGAACTCGGCTTCGTCGGGGTCGACGAAGAGTTCGATCTCGTCGCGCAGTTCCGGGTTGGTCATCAGGTCAGGGTCGGCACCGACGATGGCAATCGCCGTGGCTCGAGCTGACACCACGAGATCTTTGTCCTTGCGCAGCGACGCCAGCTTTAGGTCGCTCCGTCCCTTCTGCCGGGTGCCAAGGATCGTTCCTTCGCCGCGCAGTTCCAAGTCGACCTCGGCCAACTCGAAACCATCGGTCGACCGTTCGATCGCTTCGAGACGAGCTTCGCCGTCGGGTGTCTTCGGTTCGGCCATGAGGTAGCAGAACGACTTGGCTGCGCCTCGTCCCACCCGGCCACGCAACTGATGAAGCTGGGCGATGCCGAAACGATCGGCGTCGAGGATGCACATGATCGTGGCGTTGGGCACGTCGACGCCGACCTCGATGACCGTGGTAGCCACGAGCACGTCGAGATCGCAAGCACGAAACGATGCCATGACGCTTTCCTTCTCTGTCGACGGAAGCTGTCCGTGGAGCAGCCCAAGCCGCAAGCCGTGCAACTCGCCTCCGGAAAGTTCCTCAAACGTTTCGGTGGCTGATCTCGCCTGGATCTTCTCCGAGCCCTCCACGAGCGGACACACCACGTAGACCTGACGACCCGCCGCCACCTCATCGCGCATATGCCCGTAGGCCGCCGCGACTTCCAGCTCCGTTCGGCACCACTGCGTGACAATCGGCGTGCGGCCCGGCGGCAGTTCGTCGAGGATCGTGGTGTCGAGATCGCCGTAGACGGTCATCGCCGCGGTGCGTGGAATCGGCGTTGCGGTCATGACGAGTACGTCGGGGTCACGACCATTGCCTTTGGCCCGCAAGGCAGCGCGTTGCTCCACGCCGAAGCGATGCTGTTCGTCGATCACGACCACGCCGAGCGATCGAAACTCCACGTGTTCGCCGATCAGTGCGTGCGTACCGATCAGGAAATCGACCGTGCCGTTCTTCAGCGCGCTGAACAACTCTCGACGCTCAGCCGCCGTTGTTCGGTTGGTCAGAAGCTTCACGGCGACGGGCCGCTCCCCCATCAGCGAAGCCTCTTCGGTGACCGTGAGCACAGCGGCGTCGACGAGACGATGGATGCCGATGAAGTGCTGCTCGGCCAGCACTTCTGTTGGCGCCATCAGGGCAGCCTGGTGACCATTTTGAATGGCCATGAGGGCCGCCGTCACGGCCACGAGGGTCTTCCCGGAGCCCACGTCGCCCTGAAGCAAGCGGTGCATAGGTAGGGGCGACGCCAGATCCGTGGCGATCTCGGCGTTGGCCCGACGCTGCGCGCCGGTCAGCGGGAACGGGAGGGACGCATGAAAAGCCGACACGAACGGACCGTGACCCGCTTCGGCGGCGAGTGCATGAACGATCCCGATCGAGTCGCGTTCAACAGCGCGCTTACGAATCACCAACACGAGCTGGAGGCGTAGAAGCTCATCGAAGGCCAACCGCTTGCGGGCGGCATGGGTGGCTCCGATCGCTTCCGGTTCATGGATCTGGTGCATCGCCCAGTCGCGGCCAACGAGATCCAACTCGTCGCGAAAGTGGCGCGGCAACGGATCGGCGAATCGACCGGCTCGACGCAATGCCTCGCCGACCCAACCACCCATCTCGCCGGTCGTGAGGCCGGACTTTTCCGACTGCGGATAGAGAGGCACAATCTTGCCGGTCTTGTCGCCACCGACGAGATCGACGACCGGGTTCGTCATCCGACGTTGTCCGTTGAACACGTCGAGCTTGCCGAACATCGCCACTTCGGTGCCGGCCGGCAACTGCTTGGCCCGCCACGGCTGGTTGAAGAACGTGGCCTTGAGGTAGCCCGAACCATCGAACACGTCGACCTCCACGAACGTGCGACCCTGCCGACTGCGACGGGCCTCGCTGCGCTTCACCGTGGCCAACACGAGGGCTTCGTCGCCCGGCATCATGTCCCGGATCGGCTTCTGCGCTGTGCGATCGATGTACCGACGCGGAAACGTGGTCAGGAGATCGAGGACGGTGTCTATGCCCTGGTCACGAAGGGCCGCGAGCTTCTTGGTCCCCACGCCTTCGAGCCGCTCAACGCCGATCGAGGCCAGCTGACGCAGTCGCCTTCCCGCCTCGATTCCGTCTGCAGCGCCCGAACTCACAACCGCCGAGCGTAGGCCGGGCCCTCTGACAGCCGGCGACGTCTCGCCGCTCGGTCGGCAACACTGGTGATGTGAGCGGGGTGAGCAGCACGGTCGACGCCGCCCGAAGCGTGCTCAAGCGAGTGTTCGGCTACGACTCGTTTCGCGGTGATCAGGAGGCGATCGTCACCCACGTCATCGACGGAGGCGACGCGCTTGTCCTCATGCCCACCGGGGGCGGCAAGTCGTTGTGCTACCAGGTACCGGCCCTCGTCCGCGAAGGCACCGGCGTCGTTATTTCGCCGCTCATCGCCCTCATGCAGGACCAGGTCGACGCGCTCCGCTCCGTCGGCGCCCGGGCCGCGTTTCTGAACTCCACCCAGGGGCCCCAAGAGCGCGACGAGGTCGAGCGCGACTTTCTCGCCGGTCGCCTCGATCTGCTCTACCTCGCGCCCGAGCGACTGCGCGTCGATTCGACGATGCGCCTACTCGAGCGCGGCACCATCGCCCTCTTCGCTATCGACGAAGCGCACTGCGTGTCCCAATGGGGCCACGACTTCCGGCCCGAGTACCTCATGCTCTCGGACCTCCACGACCGGTGGCCCAACGTGCCCCGGATCGCGTTGACGGCCACGGCGACCAAGGCCACCCACGCAGAGATCACGTCGCGCCTCAAGCTCGACAACGCCCGGCACTTCGTCGCCAGTTTCGATCGTCCGAACATCCAGTACCGCATCGTGGGGAAGGACAATCCGAACCGTCAACTGCTCACGCTGTTGCGCGCCGAGCACGAAGGCGACGCCGGCATCGTGTACTGCATGTCCCGCGCATCGGTCGAGAAGACCGCCGAGTTCCTGAACGACAACGGCATCCCCGCCGTTCCCTACCACGCCGGATTAGATGCGCGCTTACGATCAACGAATCAGTCGCGGTTTCTTCGCGAGGACGGCCTCGTCGTCGTCGCCACGATCGCCTTCGGCATGGGCATCGACAAGCCCGACGTTCGCTTCGTCGCCCACCTCGATCTCCCCAAGTCGGTGGAGGGCTACTACCAGGAGACGGGCCGCGCCGGCCGCGACGGACTCCCGTCAACCGCCTGGCTCGCCTACGGACTCCAAGACGTGGTGCAGCAGCGACGCATGATCGACACGTCTGAGGGCGATGCCGCCCATCGACGTCGTCTCGGCGAACACCTCGACGCCATGCTGTCGCTGTGCGAAACCGTGCAATGCCGACGAGTGCAGCTCCTCAACTACTTCGGCCAACCGAGCGAGCCGTGCGGCAACTGCGACACGTGCCTGAGCCCGCCGTTGCAGTGGGACGGCACCGTCGAAGCGCAGAAGATTCTGTCGACGGTGTCTCGTCTGCAGCGCGAGCGCAATCAGAAGTTCGGAGCTGGGCAGATCATCGATATTCTGACTGGTAAGCGCACAGATAAAGTGGCCCAGCACCGTCACGATGAACTCTCCGTGTTCGGCATCGGCGCCGACCGCAAAGACACCGAATGGCGGAGCGTAATCCGTCAACTGCTGGCGCAAGGTCTGGTGAGCGTGGAGGGCGACTACGGCACGCTCGTGCTCACCACGGCCAGCGCCGAAGTACTGGCCAAGAAGCGCGTCGTCATGATGCGCACCGAGACGGCCAAATCGGCGAAGACCGGGACAACACGCAGCGGTTCGAAACCGGCCGCGGTCGATCTGTCACCCGAAGCCGGTGACCGGTTCGAGCGCCTGCGCGCCTGGCGCGCCGTTGCTGCGAAGGAGCAGGGCGTGCCGGCCTACGTCGTCTTTCACGACGCCACCCTGCGCGAGATCGCCACTCGCCGACCCACCACAAGAGCCGAACTGGCGACTGTCACCGGCGTGGGAGAGACCAAGCTCGACCGCTACGGCGACGGTGTCCTCGCCGCGCTCGCCGACCAAGACTGACCCGGCCAGTCCGCTAGTCGGTCACGAACTCGGCGCCGTCTAGTGAGTTCCATCTCGAGGTCGGCTCAACCTTGGGAGCCGCAGCCGGGGTCACCTGGAAGCCTCGGGCGGGCGAAAACCTGCCACGTTTTCTCGCCACGCCGAAACTGCGTCACCTCAGTCGATAGCCGGAGCGCGGCCATGCCGGCCGTTGAGGTGATGGTCATGCATCCGCCCGACGACGAGATGTCTTCTGCTCCGGTCGGCCAGTTCTTGACCACAACGGTCAGTGGTCCGGACTCAGGTGCACTCGCGTCGGCCAACTGCACCGAAAGAACCGCCGACGTCGGCGTGTATGCCGCGCCGGCCTTGGTTGGAACGCGTGGATGCGACGCACCATCGCCGCAGACACTGGACTGATCGTGATCGGCCGCAACATCGGACCGGGATAGGAAGCAAGCGGGGTTGCCGGCCGGAAATGCTGGGGGGTGGTCACGAGATGTTCGGGTACGGCGCAAAAGTCCGTGTAAGCCGGGGCGAAACCACCGGTCCGGCGAACGTCGAGCACTACGGTGGCCGCTCGCACCGCCGACGCATCATGGGTCGCCAGCGCCATATTCGAGGCGACCGCCACGACCACGAATGCCGTGGCGATAGAACCGGGACGACGGACATTCATAGCGCGCATATCTGTTCTGACGAACGCTCCATCTCGTTCGGTTCCCGTCAGCGAGCCTTCGTCAACAGGGCCCGGGCCAGATCCGGACGCGCAGTGTATATACCATCGACACCGAGCCCGATTGCCGTCTGCAACGTGGTCCGATCATCGGCCGTCCACGTGTACACAGCCATGCCGTGGTCGTGGCTCCACTGCACTCGTTCCGCGTCGAGCCGCCGAACGCCACGCTGAAGGGCCGGCTGACCGATCGGGGCTGGTGAACACCACGGCGTTCCGAGGTCTCGGGCTCGACGCATATCGACCACGAGCGCATCGGTCACCGTGGTGACCACCTCGGGGCAGCCGCGATTCACTTCGTCGACCCCTGCGTCACCTTCGGAGCTCACGTAGACGTCGCCGGTTCGTTTCGTCGAGCGCAACAGCGCGCACAGCTGACCACCGCCACCGGCCACTTTGAACTCGAACGAGAACCGGGTCTTCGGGAACGCGGCTATGACGGCATCGATCGTTGGTATGCGCGCGTGGGATTTGCGAAACGGAAAGGTCTTCTTCGGTCCGGGCCACGCCGCGCCCAGGTCAAGTCGCTGCACCTCGGCCAGGGTTGACGCGGCGATGGACAGCGTCGCTATCCCGACCGTCACGACATCGTCGTGAGACGCAACCAGGATGCCGTCTTTGGTAATCCTCAGGTCAGCGTCGAGCACGTCGGCCCCGGCGCGACGGGCGGCCCGCATCATTTCAATCGTGTTCGGAGGACCGAAGTAGTCGCCGCTCGCATGGGCGATGATGACCGGCGGTGACGACCGAAAGGCGCTGGGCGCGCAGGAAGAGTTGACCGCCGCGGAGGCCGGCCCAGTACATAGCAGCGCCGACACGACGCCGATATTTCGTGCGCTCCTCACGAGTTGCATGCACGATCATGCCCCGAACGTCGGCTGTCAGCGCGCGGTCACCGATGCAGCGCACAGACAGCTCACGTCGATCGGCTCCAGCATCGGGCCGGATTACGCATCCGGAAACGGTTCCGGCACCTGCGTGATCTGCTCATGCGTCGTCTGATGTCGCCGCCCACCCACCGGGTTCCCGCTACGCCAAGCAGAGACCCGAGACGACCGTTTCCACCCGCAGGAACGCGCCGGTGGCCATGCCGATCACCAGACCGGCGCAAAAGAGCGTCAGTATCGGTCGCTGCCGACGGTGGGGCAGCACGACCGCCAGCACAATGCCGAGCATGGCCGGGATCCACAGCCAGCTCAGGCCGCGGTGCACGATCACCTGGCCGCCGAGGCCGTCCCCGCACAGCTCACTGACTCGCCTCGTGATCGGTGGATGGAAAAGCGCCATGGCCGCCGAGATGAGCGCGCCAATGCCGGCGGTCACCGCGAAGGCCGCCTGCCAGTACCTCGTGCGGACGGCGGCGAGATCCTCGGGTCGTCGACCGGGACCGTTTGATCGACGCTCGTCGTTTCGACGGTCAAGATGCTCGGGGTCGCGCATGTCGAGCGGCCCGTGGAAGTTGGCGGGCCCGATCAGGGGAACAACCGGCCGCGGCGCACCGGCACCGGGCGCGTTCGACGACGGAGCACCCATGGCCACAGTCTTCGACCGGCGCGAGCCCGGCCGCAATGGGTCAAACGAGCCACTTGACGCGAACATCTCGGTCGACCACGGTGACCGACGACCGTGCCGCGGGGGTGGCCGCGGCGAGGGAGAATGACGGCGTGGAACAACCTGCTGT
>JAYSTV010000393.1:0-2804 GCA_043719425.1 Acidimicrobiia bacterium
GGCGCCGTTGCGAACGGGCTCGATCGGCTGGCAAGCGGTGCGGTCCACGATTGGCTGGCGCTCGCAACGGTTTCGGCCAACGTCGCGGACCTTGCGATCCTGCTCGGGCTGTTCGCATACGTTCGTTCTGCGTGGAATCCCGCCTGAAGCTAGTAACGGCGAGCACAGCCAGGTTGCTTCATTCGGGCTGGTGACCTAGACGTTGACCATGACAACTCGACGAGTCGCTCTCGTCACGGGAGCAAACAAGGGCATCGGACGCGCAATCGCCACCCAGTTCGCGAGCGACGGAATCCGCGTCTACGTGGGGGCCCGTGACACAGCTCGGGGTCAAGCAGCGGCAGACGAGATCGCGGCCGAGTCCGGCGGCGATGCACGCTTCGTCCGGCTCGACGTAACCGACGATGCGTCCGTTACGTCGGCGATCGCCGACATCGAAGCCGACTCGGGCGGCCTCGACATCCTCGTGAATAACGCTGGTATCGCGCTCGACCCACCGGTCGGCGGGCCGACCACGACGGCGGTCAGCACGGTGGCGACAACCTTCGACACGAACGCTTTTTGTGTGATGCGAGTAACCAACGCCGCGGCCCCGCTCCTCAAGCAAAGTGGTCGCGGACGCATCGTCAACGTGTCGAGCGAGGTGGGCTCCAAGGGCATCTGGTCGGACCCGACTACCCCGATGGCGATGTTCGCCCCGCAAGTTCCGGCGTACAGCCTGTCGAAAGCCGCGCTCAACATGCTCACCGTCGCCTACGCGAAGGAACTGAAGGCCGACGGCGTCAAGGTCAACGCCGTGAGCCCCGGGCACATCGGCACCGACCTCAACCGCAACATGGGCCCGGGCACCCCGGACCAAGGAGCGGCCGTCATCGTGCCCTATGCACTCCTCGACGACGACGGCCCGACCGGCGGGTTCTTCGGTGAGCACGGTCCCGTGCCCTGGTGAGTTGGTCCGCCCCTGGAGCGACTGAACGCACCAAGTCGGTTAGTCGCGCAACAGTTCGGCGGCGCGGAAGGCCAGATCGAGGCTTTGCCTGGCGTTGAGGCGCGGGTCGCACACCGTGGTGTAGCGCTCGGAGAGGTTGGCGTCGGCGAGATCGTCGCTGCCTCCGATGCACTCGGTCACGTTGTCACCGGTGAGCTCCACGTGAAGCCCGCCCGGCCACGTGCCTTCGGCCTTGTGGGCGGCGAAGAAGCCGACGACTTCGGCCTCCACATCGTCGAAGTGTCGCGTCTTGAGACCGCTCCCCGACGTGTAGGTGTTGCCGTGGCATGGATCGCACGCCCACACGACGGGGTGACCGGCATCGCGTACCGCGGCAAGCAGCGGGGGAAGGGCGCCGCCGACTTTCTTGGCACCCATGCGGCTGATCAACGTGAGACGACCCGGAATGCGAGTGGGGTTGAGTGCTTCGCACAGGGCGACGACCTCGGCCCCGGTCGCCGTGGGCCCGACCTTGCAACCAACGGGATTCTTCACTCCGCGAAGGAACTCGATGTGGGCATCGTTCAGGCCCCGGGTCCGCTCGCCGATCCACAACATGTGCGCCGAACAGTCGTACCAATCGCCGGACTCGGTGGTGGTGTCTTGGCGAGTGAGCGATTCTTCGTAGCCAAGAAGCAGCGCCTCATGTGATGTGTACAGATCAACTTGATGGATCGGCGCGTGTTCGGAGAGATCGACGCCGCATGCGCTCATGAAGCGAAGCGCCGACTCGATGCCGGCGGCGATGGTGGCGTAGCGCTGACCCTCCGGCGACGACCGTACGAACTCCTGGTTCCACGCATGCACGCGGGTGAGATCGGCGTACCCACCCTTGGTGAACGCCCGCAGCAGGTTGAGCGTTTGCGCGCTCTGCTGGTAGGCCTGGATCAACCGCTCCGGGTCGGGGCGACGAGCGTCGGCCTCGAACGCGTCGTCGTTGACGATGTGCCCGCGGAAGCTCGGCAGCTCCACGCCGTCGATCGTCTCGGTGTTCGCACTGCGAGGCTTGGCGAACTGCCCGGCAATGCGTCCGATCTTCACGACCGGCAGACCGGCGGAGTACGTGAGCACCGCCGCCATCTGAAGGATGACCTTGAGCTTCTCCCGAATGGCCGCGGCGCTGACTTCGTGGAAGCTCTCGGCGCAGTCGCCGGCCTGGAGCAGGAAGGCCTTCCCCTCGGCGACGCGGCCGAGCGAACCGAGCAACGTGCGGGCCTCTCCGGCAAAGACCAGCGGCGGAACGATCGACAGGCGCTTGAGGGCGGCGTCGTAGGCGCCCTGGTCCGGCCATTCGGGCTGCTGGAGCGCCGTGCGCTCGCGCCAACTCGTCGGGGTCCATGTGCCGGTAGCCATCCGAACAGGTTACCGGGGCCAACCCCTCACCCAAGTGTGGAATGTGCGGCGGTCTGTGGACATCTAGGCGCACGCCTTATCGTTCACACTCGGCCGCACAGTCCACACTTGGCTCGGTAGGGTGCGCCATCGGTAGTCTTCGCCGCTATGGACATTCGTATGGACGGCAAAGTGGCACTGGTAACGGGCGGGTCGCGGGGGATCGGAAAGGCCATTGCCGCACGATTCGTGACCGCGGGAGCCGATGTGTTGATCTCCAGCCGAAAAGCCGACGTGCTCGAATCGGCGGCGGCGGAACTCAACGCCCTCGGCGGTGGACGGGCCGAGTGGTTTGCTGCGAACGCCGGAGACCCGGCCCAGGCAGCGACGTGCGTGGGCAACGCCATGGAACGCTTCGGCCGGGTCGACGTGCTCGTCAACAACGCCGCCACCAACCCGTACTACGGGCCGCTGCTGGATATCA